>NZ_FTMS01000017.1 GCF_900156105.1 Alkalispirochaeta americana | reverse complement strand
GGTTCCGACGAGATCCAGCAGGCCGTGACCGCCGTGGAGCAGATGAGCGGCAAGAACGGTGAGGGCATTGCCCGGGTCAAGGGCATTGTGGACCGGTTTATTGTGGAGTAATTCCCGATGTGCAGTATCCCTGGAGAATAAAGGCAGAAAAAAAATGACAGAATAAAGGCGACAGGTAGAAAAATGTTCTCCCCGTGATATGTTTGTATTTAAAAATCACAAGTAATAAACATGGGGGGGTACACATTGCGTTTCGTTTCACATTTTTTCTCATCCCGGGCTTTTTCATCCAGTCTCCTGCTCAAGGTCTCGCTCACGGGGATCGCGGCTCTGCTGGGGCTGGGGGGGCTTCTTATCGCTGCCAGCTCTCTGGCAATTACGAACAACTCCCGGGCCGTGGCGCAGGAGGTCTTTGAGCTGAAGCTCCGGGGCGATCTGGCCATGTTTCAGGACCACGCGCGGGCTCAGTACGGCCAGGTGCAACTTGTATCGGGAGATCTTGTGGACAGCTCGGGAAGGTCCCTCTCGGGCAACTACGAGCTGATCGATGAACTCTCGGAATCCCTGGGGGTGGTGGCCACGCTCTTTGTCCGCGATGGTGATGATTTTCGCAGAATCGCTACCTCGATTCGTACTGCCGATGGATCCCGGGCCGATGGAACCCACCTGGGACGGGAAAGCGCCGCCTACGCGCCCGTTGTGGCGGGAGAGACCATGGTGGGTGCCGCCCGGATTCTTGGAGAGGACTACGTGACGATCTACGACCCCATCGTTTCCCGCGACGGAAGCGGTGCAGTTATCGGCATATGGTTTATGGGGGTTAGTGCAGCGAACATCGAGGCCATGATTTCGGCTGGTGTGGGGCGCAGCGTGGCCCGGCTGAGCGGGATCGCCCTGGTTCTGGCGGCTTTTGCTGCCGCCTTTCTTTGGTGGTGTGTCCGGGGGGCTCTCTTGCCCTTGCGCAGGGTCTCGGCAGGGCTCGATGGCGTGGCCCGGGGCGAGGGCGATCTCACGGCCAGCCTGGAGGTGGTGAGCCGGGACGAGGTGGGGCAGATATCGGAGAGTTTCAACTCCTTTCTGGGGGGGCTCAGGAGTATTATCTCCACGGTCCGACACGCCACAGATTCCTTGGCCGAGTTGGGGCTGGAACTCTCGGGAAATATGCAGGAAACCGCAGCGGCCGTCACGGAGATCACCGCGAACATTCATTCCCTGGCCGATCAAGCCGGTGTTCAGGCGGGGAGCGTCTCCGAGGTGACCGCCACGATTGAGGAGATAAGCAGAAACATCGAGGGCCTCGACGGGTTGGTACAGAACCAGTCCTCGGTGGTTGCCCAGAGCAGCGCTTCAATTGAGGAGATGATGGCCAGTGTCCGTTCTGTGGCGGCAACCCTTGAGAAGAACGCGGCCTCCTTCGACGAGCTCTCTGCCGCGGCCCGGGACGGGCGGGAAAAACTCGACGAGATGGTTTGTGTGAACAGGGAGATCGCCGAGCGGAGCAGTCGCCTTCAGGAGGCGAGCTCGGTGATCCAGGCAATTGCCCGTCAGACAAACCTGCTTTCCATGAACGCCGCTATCGAGGCAGCCCACGCCGGGGAGTTTGGCCGGGGCTTTGCTGTGGTGGCCTCGGAAATCCGGACCCTCTCGGAAGACGCCGGAGCGCAGTCAAAATCGATTCGCCGGGAGCTTTCAGATATATCATCCTCCATCACCGGGGCTGTGGGGTCTGCCAGTGAGGTTTCCCGGGCCTTTGTTACGGTTCAGCGTCTTATTGATGAGGTGGGCCAGAACGAGCGGCAGATCAGGAACGCCATGGAGGAGCAGAGCGCTGGGAGTACCCAGATTCTGCAGGCCCTGGGAGAGATTTCCCGGGTGACCGATTCTGTCCGGTCCGGCTCCGGCGAGATCCGCAACGCCAGTACAACCATGCTGGATGAGATGGTGCGGATCGACGAGATTACCCGGCACCTTCGGCAGGGGATGGAGGAGATGCAGGTTGGTGCCGGAGAGATTCAGGGAGCTGTTACCGCCGTGGATGGTTTGAGCGGAAAGACCGGCGAGCGTATTGAAGAGGTTCAGTCCCTGGTGGGACGATTCATTCTGGAGCGCGCGGGACAGGACAGGAAATAGAACACAGGAACTAGCGGGCAGAACAAAAAAGGCCTCCCCGAAGGGAGGCCTTTTAGGTGCCGCCGGACGGAATTGAACCGTCGACACGTGGATTTTCAGTCCACTGCTCTACCGACTGAGCTACAGCGGCACGCTCTGAACGGGTGTAGTTATACCAGAGTGGCTGGTTGGTGTCAATCGTTTCTGGCCTGTTTTTTGCAGTTGACCTTGCTCCCAATGTGCCGCATCATACCCGGGAGGGCCATCCCGGGAGTGCTCCCGGAGGCAAGAGAACGCGAGTTTCCCCCCAGACGGGTTTGCAGAAAGGTATTGTAGAAAGGTACAGGGATGGAAGAATACCGCCGTGCCGCTGGAGCGTACCGGAAGATCCAGGGGCTGATGAAAGATACCGCTCCCCCCGAGGAGCCTCGTACCCGCCGGTCTCCGCCCGGAGACACCTCCAGACCGGCCCCGCCTTCCGGTGATGCCTCTTCCGGTGAGGCTCCTTCCGGTGGTGCCTCTTCCCCGAAAGAGTCGTCGCAGCTCCGTCAGGCGGCGGTTTTCCTTGCTCTTATGGGGCGCGAAGAGGCTGCCCGGGTTTTGCGGAGCATGAAACCGGCTGAGGCGGAGCAGATTCTTGAGGCGATGGCCCATCTGGGGCCTATCTCGCCCCGGGAAGCCCGGAAAGTTCTTGCCCGATTCGGTTCCACAGCAGCCGCCCCGCGCCGCGAAGCCCGATCTGGCCCCGAGACGGCCCGGGAGATCCTGGTCCGCGCCTTTGGCCAGGACGAGGGAGACCGCCGTTTCTACGAGCTCCTGCCGGAAGAACGGCCTCACCGGTTTGCCTTCCTGCAGGATGTGGAGGGCAAGCAACTGGCGGCGCTGTTGCGCCGGGAATCTCCGGCGGTGGTGGCAATTCTGGTGGCTCATATGCCCGAAGCAGCGGCGGCTCGCCTTCTTGAGGCCCTTGATCCGGGACTGAAGATCGAGGTGGTGCGACGAGTGTCCTCCCTGGGCCGGGTGGAGGGGGGCATCCTGGAAACGGTGGAAGAGCGGTTGCGGGCTCGCCTGGAATCGCTGGGCACGCCCCAGGGCGAGGAGATTGCCGGGGAAGAACGGCTGGCCGAGATTCTCCGGTACATGGACCTCTCGTCGGGGGATCGCATTCTGGCATCCCTGGACGATACCGACCAGGATCTGGCCGAGAAGGTCAGAACGCACATGACCAGTCTGGAGGACATTGCGTACCTCTCCGATCGGGATCTGCAGAAGATCCTCCAGAGTGTGGACGATCAGGATATTTCGGTGATCCTGAAAGGGAAACGACCAGATTTGGCCGAACGGCTCCTGGCAAACATGAGCGATCGCCGACGGGAAATGGTGGAGCTTCACCGGGAATCGCTGGGGCCGATGCGCCGCCGCGATGTGGACCGTGTAACCGGTGATTTTGTGCGCCTTGTGCGGACCATGGCGGCCCGGGGTGAGGTGGTGATCCGGCTTCCCGGTGAGGAGTTCTCCTCTGGTTAGAAGCCGGCCCGGTCTGATCTACTTGCTGGTGAGGTTATACACACCGTCCCAGGTTTCTGCCGGGGGAGTTTTCTGGTATTTTGCACATCGTTCCAGGTAGACCGTGGACGGCCCATCCTGGGGAGCTCGCTTTTTCGCCTCCCGAAAGTATTTTGACGCCCCTGTGAAGTCTCGTTCCTCGAAAAGGGTGAGCCCCTGGAGAAAGATATCCGCCAGTTCCCGCTCCTCCTCCCGGGCAGTGCTGCTCTCGGTGATAATCTCGTAGAGTCGGATCGGTTCATGAACCCCCACCACTCTCACGCGGTCCAGACGGCGTGCCAGGAAGGCATCGAGACCGGCTGCGCCGATGGTTCGCTCCGTGGTGAGCGTCCAGGTGCCGTACTGCTTGTTGACCCCCTCAAGCCGGGCCGCCAGGTTCACGGCGTGGCCCATGATGGTGTAGTCCATTTTCTTGGGCGTTCCCATGTTCCCTACTACCATCTCGCCGGCATTGATCCCCACCCGGGTGAGAAGCTCGCCCGGGGCCAGCCCCGACTCGAGAAAGCGGGGGTTCAGTTCCCGCTCGATCGCCTTCATGCGTACCGCCGCAGCGCAGGCACGCCAGGTGTGATCGTCCTGGTCCAGGGGAGCTCCAAAAAAAGCGATAATCGCGTCGCCCTCGTACTTGTCGATAGTGCCGTAGAGGCCCAGGATGATATCGCTCATGGCGGTGAGATATTCGTTCAGGAGCTTTACCAGATCGGCCGGAGTCATCTGCTCGGCGATGGTAGAGAAGCCCTTTACGTCGGTGAAGATTGCTGTCAGCTCCTTGCTGTCGCCGCCCAGCTTGAGCCGCTCCGGGTCTTCGATGATCTGGTCGATCACATCGGCCGAGAGGTAGCGGGAAAAGGCCGAGAGATAGAAACTTTTTTCGCCCTCGGCTTTCAGGAACTTGGCCAGCGAGATCGCTACGGAGGTGAGGAAAACCGCCAGCAGGGGGGTGATTGTAGCGATGTACCAGCCCAGCCCGACAAAGAGACCCGTTCCCACGGCCACTATGGCAACCAGCAGGCCAACGCCGATTCCTGCCGCCTGAAGGGGTTTCACATCGCGAATAAGGCGGGCTGCGACAAGGCTGAGAAGAATCGCTGCAACCAGGCTGTGCCAGGGCGGGGCCTCCCGCAGGAAGTCTTCTGTGAGAATGGTGTTCGCTACTGAGGGGTGAAGGCCAACGTTGATGTACTGGCCGTCAAAGGGGTTCACCCCGATATCAGTGGTGGAGATACTGGTGTGGCCCAAAACAGCGAAGGAGCCGGAGAGTTCCCGTCCCAGCCGTTCCCGGATCTCCTGGAGCCGTCGCCATATGTCGCGGGAGGCGGTAAAGAAGGCTTCCACATCCTCCTGGACCTCGCGGTAGGTCTCTCGAAGTGCTCCGGGCGTGTCCGGGTGTGCGATGATCCGTTGCAGTTCGCCCTGGAGCGTCTCCTCGGCGTCTCCGGCCAGGAAGGCCTTCAGAGCTTCAAAGAAAAAGGCCCGGACCTCATAATATTCCTCGATCACCTCGGGATCTCCCGTGACGAGGCCTTCTTCGCGCAGCTTTTCGGCGTAGCGGTAGGCCGGCAGGAGATCCGGGCCGGACTCGCCAAACTGGAGAAACCCTGCCCCATCCATGGCTTCAAGATTTGCTGTCAGATCCTGCTCGAGGAGCCCGTGCACGTAGAGATCGTTGAACGAGAGGTGGCGAAAGCTCTGATCGTACCGTTTGGGTGGCCAGGTCACGAGCATTTTGCCATCGTGGCTCAGGGGGATGGTGATATCCCGCTGGTCCCCATCGGGATGACGGGCATCGCGCAAGATGATCCGCCTCGGCTCCACCTCGATATCGGGACTCCCCAGCCAGTGGAGGAGAGGCCGGAAGGCAAGCTGGCCAAAAATGCGGTCCTGATAGCGGGACAGGAGATCGACCCGGCGCCGGACCCCGTCGGGGTCTACCAGGACGTTGGGGAACCCCGCCCCGGCAGCGCGGCGGAGTACGGGGGGGATGGCAGGCTGAATGTCCCTGGCCTCGGGCAGGAGTTCCAGATCGCCTGTGACGTTTTCCAGGGAGATAGAGTCCAGGATAAACCGCCGGTGCTCGTCCCCCACCGCAACCAGTCCCACGTCGTCGGGGAGCATGGTGGTGGTGAAGAAGGCTTTTCCGAAGAACCGGGCTGCCTGTCCCAGGTACTCATCGTTGTCCCGGGCGATGGACCGAACCTCTTCCAGCAGGCGTTCCCGGGAGGCCCGGGAGAGATCAACCAGTTGAAAGATATATTCCTCGGCCTCATCCAGGGGGATGGCTCCCTGGTGGAGTGCCGCAAAGAGGGCCGTGATATTATCTTCCAGGGCTTCAAACTCCCGGGAGAAGGCCTGGGGGATCTCCTGGTTCAGGAAGAGCGAGTCCACCCCCTGGGGACTTCGGTCGACATACTCGATATCGAAGACGGCGTAGTTCAGGTCAAACTCTCGCATCAGGATCAGTCCGTCGGCCATGATGTGCCGGCTCCAGGGCCACATTCCCACTTGGGCTACTGCCAGATCGTCGGCGTTAAGGAGCAGGAACTCCGGACGCTCCTCAACAGGAGGACGTATTCCCAGGAGTATGTCGTAGCTTCCTCGCTCCAGGGCCTGGTATTGGGGAAGCAGCGAGAGGCCTGCAATGAGGGCGGTGGCGATGAAAGGAATGAAATAATACCGTTCCAGCACCGATTGAGCTTTTGCCATGACAACTCCCTTGCGAGACGATTCCTGTTACATACTATACTAAATACTATTGTTTTGCCCTGGAGAATTCCAGATACTGGGAGTGTCGGATACCAGAGTTGAAGGAGGCGTTTTGATCGGTCCTGAAGAAGGTGGGGCAGAATTTCCTCAAGAGGCGTTCCGAAACTCCCCGGAGACGGTCCCCGAGGGAGCGTGTGAGGCCGCTACAGAGGAAATTCTCCTCCTGCGAAAGCGGATTGCCACCCTTTTGACTGAGCGGCCCCGGGCGGTGCGGTTGCCTGCCGAGCTGGAGCAGCGTTTTGAAGAGGAGACCGGCGATGAGCGCAGCCGCTATCTTGTTCTGCGGAATCTGGTGGCTCTGGTTCTGATCAATTTTTTCCTGTTTTCCGACCGGTTCATGATTCCCGATATGATGGTTCATGCCCGGGTGGTGCGGCTGGGGTTGATCACTCCGGCCGGGCTTGCTGTTACGCTCATGATCCGTCGCGGTGTCGCTCCGGCGGTGCGGGAGTTCTTTGTGGAGTTGATCACGGTCATGTCCGGCCTGGGGGTGCTCTATCTGGTGCTGTTCAGCAGGCATCCCAATGCGGTGTACTATCATCACGGGCTTATTCTGGTCCTGGCCTACGCAAACAACGTGGTGGTTCTGCGGTTTCGGGCTGCTCTGGCTGTTTCGGTTTTGCTCTCGCTGCTTTATATCGGGGCGATTCCGTTTTTCGCCATTCCTCTCCCCCTTCCCGTGGCGGCTCACTACACCCTGTCTCTGGTGGCAACGGCGGGAATCACCCTCCTTGCCAATCATGGCCTGGAGCAGGGGCGTCGCTATTCGTATCTGGTGGGGTTGCGGGAGCGGCTCCGGGGGGATGCCTTGGCAGCGGATAATACCCGGCTTGCCGAGCTCTCCCGTCTGGACCCCCTGACGGGGATCGCCAACCGGCGCGGGCTCTTGCATCACCTGGAGGAAATCTGGAACGATTCATCACAGCGGCCTGTGGGAATTGTGGTGGCCGATGTGGATTTCTTCAAGCCCTACAACGACTGCTACGGCCATGTCCAGGGGGATATCTGCCTCAAGCGTATTGCCGGAACCCTTCGCGCTGCGTTGAGGCATCAAGGGGACCTGGTGGCACGTTTCGGCGGGGAGGAGTTCGTGGTGGTGCTCCCTGGTACTTCGGCTGACGAGGCGTTCCGCATTGCCGAGAGGATGCTGCGGAATGTCCAGGAGCTGGCGATTCCTCACCAGGAGGGGGGTGATTCAGGGGTGGTCACGATCAGCGCCGGGGTTTCGGCGGGGCAACGGGAGGACGGACGCCCTCCTCTGGAGATCATCGAACAGGCCGATCAGGCCCTGTACCGGGCCAAGGAGGCGGGGCGTAACCGGGTTTCTTGCCTGGACCCCCCCGCCGCTTCCGCCTCTTTCTAGTATTCGTACGACCAGTTCACGCGGATTCCCCCGGTCGTGGGGGCTGTCGACGCCAGGACTCCTTCCTGACGGTCTCCCGACTCTTCTGCGCCGGGGGTAAAGGCCACGACTACAGCAGCAGCTTCCCGGCTTTCCGAGGGCGGGGGAGGTGGTTCGTCACCGGTGGAGCTCGTGGACTCTCCGGTTCCCACGGGGACCGCCTCGTTGTACTGGTTGGCAAGCTGGACAGAGCCGCTTTCAACCTGGACGGTGGTGCCGTCGAACTCGAAGCTGGTTCCCCGCACAGCGGCTGTTGCGATGGGGCTGCTCAGGCGAAACTCGCTGCGGAGACCCTCGGCGGAGCGTACATCGGCACGCACCCGGCCCACCTGCAGGTGGAGATCGCTCTGAACAACGCCCTCCTGCTCTATGAGCTCGTCCAGGCGCATGCGCGAGAGGGCTCGTACCTGGAGTGTGGCTGGTCCTACGGTGACCTCGGCCAGGGAGTTGAACCCCGTGGATATGGTTGCGCCAAGAGGAATTGTCATCCCCTCAACGGCGGTGATCCAGGGCGCGGAGCTGTCCGTGCGGATCTCCACCTTTCCCTGAACCGATGCGATCCGTGCTTCCAGGGCCAGGGCGGGGAAGGCCGCTGCTATCAGGAGTGCCCCAAGAAGACTCGCTCTTGCAATTAATTTTTTCATTCTCGTTCCCTCTTCTGAAACAATATCACAAGCTGGTGGATATCTCTATTTTCAGGAGATATTCTGTCTTTCGATCGCTGGTGAAGACCCCCGAACTGCCCGAGGCGGGGAAGAAAGCCCCCCCCGTGAGCTGAATGCCCAGATCGCTGACTGGCCGGGCCACCAGACGCCCCACTACCTCGGTTCCCAGGAAGCGACCGTCCGAATCGGTGTCGACCTCGGGGGTCTGGGGCCTCTCGTCGGAGGCAAGAAAGAACCACCCCACGGTGAGGCTGGGCTGGATACCGGGGAAGGGGCGGAAACTATAGAAGATCTCTCCGCGCAGGATGTCTTCTAGCGGAAGATCCAGGATCGTTCCTGCGGTTCCCCGGGTGATGGGGACAAAACGGTCAGCACCGCCCTCGTCTCCCGAGGCCCAGGTGAAGTTCGCGCCCAGGCGTGATCCTGCCAGGGCCTCCCGGTAGTACCGCAGGCGTGCTTCTGCCAGGAATCCCAGGGACGACTTTGTGGTTGAGTCTGCCTCGGCCGACCCGGCCATGACCGTTCCCGAGAGGGAGTGGTAGAGATTCCCCGCCAGGGGACCGGAGAGGGCGATCGTCGCGTAGAGACTGTCGAAGGTCGTCTCGTCATCATCGGCGTCGCGCAGATCCTTCTGGGCGGTAACGGCGGCGCTCAGGCTCTGTCGCCGGGGAAGGTCGGAGAAGGTGATCTCTGCCACCCCCAGCAGTCGGGCCGGGCCAAAGAAGGTGTCGTCATCGTCGCTTTCGGTCAGGTCTGTTTCGGTCATGCGGATGTCCGAGACGGGGTTCAGGAGGAGCCCGGTGTATCCTCCGGCCAGGCGCAGACGGGCAAAGGGATAGCTGACCCTGAGCTGCAGGCCGTCGGCCACGTGGCTGAGGACAAGGCCCGTGGTATCCCGGAGGTGAAAGCGTCCTGCCGTTGCCCGTACCATGGAGGTTTCTCCCAGCAACCCCGGGAATCGTCCCGTGGCCCGGAGAGTATCCACGTTGAAGAGGTATTCCCGGTCGTCGCTCCAGGTGTAGCTTCCCTGGGCAATCATCTCCACCGAACGGTCCCGGCTCAATACCAGGAGGCTTCGTATCCAGAGTGCTGCTGTGACGGTATGGTCCGGATCGTTGTCTTCTTTGTGGTCTGCCTGCGAGAAGGATGAGCTGCTGTCCAGGTTGATTCCCCAGGTTCGTTCCAGTTGCGCAGACGGAGTCTCCCGGGGAGCGGAGGATACCCCGGATGCAACGGAGAGGATAAGAAGGAGAACTCCCGTTCCGAGTGCCAGCCCCGGGCGCCGGGGAGCGGATATGGCGGTAATCACAGGATCCCCCTTTCCCGGAGGGCAAGAACGCGGCCCAGGATGCGTAGGGCCCGTTCTCCCGAAAGATGCATGGAGGGATAGGACCGTCCCTGCAAGGCCCCCCGATAGGCCAGCTCCCGCGCGGCGTAGCGGGGACCCGGAAGGAGCCTGTACCAGATGCCTCCGGGAACTTCGAAGAGGCGCATCGCGAGAAAGCAGAACTCTCCCAGGGTCACCGCATCGTGGCCGGGCCGGTCTTCAAGACCGTAACCCCTTCGGTCCAGGGATGCCACGGCGTTTGTGAGGGAGTCGCCTTCTTCCAGTTCCCCCAGGGCCAGAAGCAACACATAGGCGGCGCTGCCGTAGGTGAGAACTTCTTCCTGGAGTATCCTGTCAAGAATCTCGTTGGATTGCCCCCGGAGCGCCCAGGGTGTCACTAGGAGAAAGACGGCCATCATAAGGAGGGCCGGGACTGTATGTGCTCGTGTATTCACAGGTATAAGTCTATTCCCTGAAGGGCGATATTTCCATATGAAAGAGGTTTTATTCAAGAATATTGAATGAAAAACCGGGGAAAAGAAGGCCTTGTCCGGAGACGGTTCGGAAGATGATCGAAAAGGGCCTCGAAATACCTGAGGGCGGCCACGACGATTGACCTCGGCCCCCGCTTTTTCTATCATGGACCTCTTATGACAGCACAGGAACTACGTCGGAAATATATCGATTTTTTCAAGGCCCGCGGTCACGCCGAGATCTCGGGAAAATCCCTGATCCCGGAGAACGATCCCACTGTTCTTTTCACCACCGCCGGGATGCACCCTCTCGTGCCCTACCTTTTGGGCGAGCCCCATCCCGCAGGAACGCGGCTGGTGGATGTCCAGAAGTGTATTCGTACCGGCGATATCGACGAGGTGGGTGACGAGAGCCACCTGACCTTTTTCGAGATGCTGGGGAACTGGTCCCTGGGGGACTATTTCAAGGAAGAGGCGATCCGCATGAGTTGGGAGTTTCTCACCTCGCCGGAGTGGCTCGGAATAGATCCGCAACGGATCTCCGTGACTGTCTTCGGGGGCGATGACGATGTCCCCCGGGACGAGGAGAGCGCCGCCGTCTGGCGGGATGTGGGGGTGCCCGCCGAGCGGATCCATTTCCTGGGTCGCAAGGACAACTGGTGGGGGCCTGCCGGTCAGACCGGGCCCTGCGGCCCCGACTCGGAGATGTTCATCGATACGGGGATCGAGGGAACTCCCGAGAGCCGGCCCGGTGTGTCCGACGGGAAATACCTGGAGATCTGGAACGATGTCTTCATGCAGTATAACAAGCAGGCCGATGGTTCCTTTCTGCCCCTGGAGCGGACCTGCGTGGATACCGGTATGGGGGTGGAGCGCACTATCGCTATCTTGCAGGGCAAGCGCTCGGTCTACGATACCGAGGTGTTCCAGCCGCTTCTGGCCTGTCTTGAGGGTCTCACGGGCCATAGCTATGGCGCGGCCGAAGAGACTGACCGGTCTTTGCGTATCATCGCTGATCATGCCCGGACTGCTACCTTCATGATGGGAGACGAGAATCCCACGGTTCCTTCAAATCTTGCCCAGGGCTACGTTCTCCGGAGACTTATCCGCCGGGCCATGCGGCACGGCCGCAAGCTGGGTCTTGAGGGGCCCTTCCTGGCCGATCCCGTCCGGAAGGTGATCGAGACCTACGCCGGATTTTATCCGTTGCTGGAACAAAACGGGGAGACAATTCTTCAGGAGCTTCGTGCCGAGGAGGACCGCTTTCTGAAGACCCTCCAGAACGGGGAGCGGGAGTTCGAGAAAATGATTCCCAACCTGATGAAGGGAAAGAAGCGGGAGATTCCCGGTCGTCTGGCGTTCAAGCTCTACGATACCTACGGTTTTCCTCTGGAG
This sequence comes from Alkalispirochaeta americana, assembly GCF_900156105.1. Lineage (NCBI taxonomy): Bacteria > Pseudomonadati > Spirochaetota > Spirochaetia > Spirochaetales > Spirochaetaceae > Alkalispirochaeta > Alkalispirochaeta americana. The sequence goes on along the minus strand of NZ_FTMS01000017.1, from coordinate 89,262 downwards.
ATCACCCAGGAGCTGGCAGCCGAGCATGGTTTTACCGTGGACTGCGAGGGCTTCGAAGAAGCTTTTGTAAAGCACCGCGAGAAATCAAAGCTGGATGGCAACCAGACCTTTAAGGGAGGGCTTGCTGATCAGTCGGAGTACACCACGGCGCTCCACACCGCCACGCACCTGATGCACCAGGCCCTGCGCGATGTCCTGGGCGACCATGTCTCCCAAAAGGGGAGCAACATTACCCCCGACCGGTTGCGTTTTGACTTTGCTCACCCCGAGAAGATGACCTCCGATCAGATCAAAGCGGTTGAAGCGATCGTGAACGAGAAGATTGCCGCTGATCTTCCTGTGGAGGTCCAGACCATGACCCTCCAGGAGGCTCGCGACGCCGGGGCTCTGGCGTTTTTTGGCGATCGGTATGATGAGAAAGTGAAGGTCTACAGTATCGGGGATTACTCCCGCGAGGTTTGCGGGGGGCCCCATGTGGAGCGTACCGGCAACATGGGGTGTTTCAGGATCAGGAAGGAGCAATCCTCCTCCCAGGGGGTTCGCAGAATCAAGGCGGTGCTGGAGCAATAGTAACCGGGCCGCCGTCCAGGCCCCCCGGAACGGGCTGGTATTTCCCGAGCGGGAAAAAGGGCGCTAGAGGCGGCTTTTCAGCTCGGCGATGCGGTTTTGGACGGTCCGGGAGGGGCTGTGGGTCTGTTGCACGAACCGGGAGAGTACTGCCAGGGCTTCAGGGATTTTCCCCTGTTCCTCGTAGCAGGCTGCCAGTTCCAGCACGGCCCGGTGTCCCTCGGGTTCGGAATCCAGGAGTTGTTCCAGCCCGCGGATCGCCTCGGTGTATTCCTTCCGCTTGCGGTGAATGATCGCCAGCCCCAGAACAGCGTAGCTGTCATATTGAACGTTCAGAGCCTGGCGGTAGAACCCTTCGGCCTGGTCCAGTTCATCCTGGGTCCGGTAGGCATCGCCCACGCGGGTCAGGATCACCTTGTTTTCGGGGTCCATCTCCAGAATCCGTTTCCAGTAGATCAGGGATTTCTCGGGCCTGCGCATTCCGCGAAAGCAGTCTGCCAGCCCGTAGAGGGCAAAAAAGTTGTAGGGCTCCCGTTTCAGAGCGTTTTCGAAGTACGGAACGCCTGCTTCAAAGGTCTTCATCTTCCGGTGGCAGTTTCCCAGGGAGGTCAGGACGCGAATATCCACGGCATTGCCGCTCTTCTGGTACATCCGTTCCCAGAACCCCAGAGCTTTTTCGTAATCGGAGAAATCATAATGGAGGTGGCCCAGTCCGATCAGGGCGTAACTGTTGTCCGGTTCAAGCTCAAGAACCCGCAGATAGAGCTCGCGGGACCGCTCGAAGGTACGGGTTTTCCGGTAGGCGTCGGCCACGCGGGTGAGGACTGTTACGTTCTCGTTGTCGTGTTTCAGGTAGCGCTCCCAAACCTCTGTGGCCCGGTTGAACTGTTTCATGGAACGGTAGCTCTCGGCCAGGCCGAAGAGGGCGTAGTTGTTCTCCGGATGGTGCGTAAGGCAGCGCTGGTAATGCGTCACGGCTTCCTTGAAACGCCGCTCCTTCCGGCAGAGATCGCCCATGCCCACCAGGGCGTAATTGTTGTGCGGTTCAGCCGCGAGCACTTCTTCGAAGCGCTTTTGTGCTTCCCGGGTCATGTTCTCGCGCAGATACTGGTAGCCCTGCTGGGAGAGGAGTGCCAGTTGTTCCTGGTCATGATTATGTCCGGGGTCATTTCCGGGATCCGGGTCTTTTGTATCCACAAGCTATTCTCTCTTTTTCCGGTGAGGAAGGGGCTCGTCTTCCTGGAGCCACTTCCGGATCACCTTGGCCATGTTCTCGCTCAGTTCCGACACGCGGCGGGTATCGCCGGCGAGCCAGAACATCCGAAACGCTTCCAGAGGGTTTCCTTCTTCGGAGAACCGGTTTCCCAACCGGATCAGGCCGTCGGAGTATCCCACGGTCATGAATATCCGTTTAGCCGTTGTGTAATCCCCTTTGTTAAAGAACTCGTTACCCCGGCGGATCAGAGCGACCCGCTGGGATGAGCTCAGGCTCTGGGCCTCATCGCCGGAGACTTTCAGAAAGCCCCGGGAAGAGGTGGGAACTGGTCCCCCTCGGGATTCCGGGTCTGGTTTAGCCTTCACCTGCCTCAGCCTTCAGGGCCTCCTGCAAGGTGGAAACGAAGCGGTTTACCCTGTCAAAATGATACTTGTAAAAGGCGGGATTGGCAATCAAGCGAACATCGGTATTTCCCAGGGTCTCTTTCACCTCCAGATTGTGGGCAACCAGGGTGCTTCCTGTCTCGACCAGGTCCACAATGTAGGGCGCGAGGCCCAGTACCGGTGCCAGCTCCACGGATCCATCCAGACGGATCACGTCTACGGGGATTCCCCGCTGGTGGAAGGCATCGCGGGTGAAACGGGTGAACTTGGTGGCTACCCGGAGGACTGCAGCGTTCCGGGAGTCTGGCGATTCATCTTTCTTGCCCGCCAGGCAGATGCGGGTTCCTCCAAAGGGGAGCGAGAGGAGTTCAAAGAACTCGTGGCCGCTCTCGTAGATGACGTCGCTGCCGCAGACACCCAGGCCGGCGATGCCGTGGTGCACGTAGGTGGGAAGATCGGAGTTCTTCACCAGGATGGCCCGGATCTCGCCCCGGGGTTCCTCGGCCACGAGCTGCCGTTCTCCCAGGGTGAGATGATAGCCGCAGCGGGCCAGGATTTTGCTGGTTTTATCGAAAAGCCGTCCCTTGGGCAGGGCGATGGTGATCATAGGTGCATCCTTTCTCCCCGTTCGTGGGCTTCCTGAGCCCGGGCGGCGCGTTCTGCGAAGGTTTGTCCCGGGGCGGACGGTGACGGACGGTGTTCCTCCCGAAGGGATCGGGGAGGAAGCTTGCGGGTGAACACAGAGAATCCCACCGAAGGGGCATCGTATCCGAAGTGCCCCAGGAGGTGGTCGTAGCGGCCGCCCCGGGCGATGGCGGCGGTGCTTTCCGGGTGGTAGGCGCTGAAGGCGATGCCGCTGTAGTAGTCGTGTGAGGCCAGCTCACTGATGTCTATCCTGATCCGGGGGTGGTTTTCCTGGGGAGACGCATCCTGCGGGAGCAGATCGGTCAGGGCCAGAAGTTCCTCGGCAGCAGAACGAACATCTCCGGGAAGGGTCCATTCCTGGAGTTTTCTGGAAAAGCTTTTCCGGCAGCCGATAAAGAGCAGAAGCTCCTGCAGATCAGCTGAAAGTCCCCACTCTGCGGGCAGGGGCCGTCGCCGCCGCACCAGACTTCGCAGGGCTGCCGGAGTGATTCCTTCGGGAGTCAGGGCTTCCAGTATTCTGTGGTGGCCCAGGTGGATCGCGGCGGTTTCCAGGGAAAGGGCCTTGAGCGAATCCTGGAGGATCAGCAGAACCTCGGCGTCGGCCTCGATCCCCGGGGCGCCCACCAGTTCCAGCCCGGCCTGCTGATAGTCGTTGCTGGCGATATCGTGTTCTTCCTCGGCGCGCACGATCTGGTCGTTATACCAGACCCGCACGGGTAGTTCCTCGGCCGAGAGATGAAGTCCCAGTTGTTTTGCCAGAAAGAGGGTTGTGTCGGCTCGTACCGAGAGGATCTCCCCCTGACGGTCCATGGCACGGTAGGTGCTACGAACTCCTTCGGGGGTGAGCAGGGGCTGGTAGACATCGAAATAGTCCACCAGAGGTGTCTCGGCCGGGGTGTAGCCCCAGAGCTCGAACTGATCTTCCAGAATCCGGGTAATGCGGCGGTGTCGCGCCGCCTCTTGCAGCTGCAGCGTCTCCGTTCCTGTGGGGAGGCCCAGGGAATGGTGACGCCCGCGTCGGTTGCTCCACTCACTCATAATGGTCCGAATGGTAGCAGGAACGGCTCTACGTGTCAGCGTTTCCGGGGGAGGAAGGTGAAAAGAAATGGACCGATGATCCTCCGTATTCCCGGCGATCGTCCCGTTCCAGTCTGCCCAGCTGATCGGGCAGGGCTTCTTCCGTGGGCAGATGGATCAAAATGCGGGTTTCTTCCCGGATCAGCCTGGATCGGGAGATGCGCAGGAGCAAATCTTCCTTGTAGGGATAGGAGAAGGGGGGGTCAAGATAGACGATGTCGAAGGGTGTGGAGGTGCGGGCCACATAGCGTTCCACCGGTTCCAGGCAGAGCCGGGGCGGTGAGGGAAGGTCTGCCAGGTTTTTCAGGATGACTCGCCGTTTGCCCCGGTCTTTCTCCACCAGTACCACTGGTTGTGCCCCCCGGGAATAGGCCTCGAGCCCCACCAGCCCCGAGCCGGAAAAGAGGTCCAGGAAACTCAGCCCCTGGAGGGGGCCAAGAATGGAAAAGAGGGATTCCCTCATGCGGTCCATGGCGGGACGAATGACGCCGGGGGGACACAGAACGGTGCGCCCCCGCAGGGTTCCTCCGCTGATTCTCATGGGATCTCCTTGTGGTTTTGCTTCGTTTCGCCCGGAAGATTCTGCGCCAGATCTCCCTGGATAGTCAGGTTTTCCCGGACAGCCAGATCTCCCTGGACAGCCAGGTCTTCCCGGACAGCCTGGCGCGCCTGGGTCATGATCGTCATGTCCTGCCTGATGTCAGCCAGACGAAAGGCCAGAAACCCCGATTGGTGAAGCCCCCTGGATTCGCCGGGCAGATCTCCGGGGCCCCGGATTCGCAGGTCTTCCTCGGCGATAACAAAGCCGTCGGTGGTCTTGTAGAGCACCTTCAGGCGTTGCCGGGCCTCTTCCGTGAGGGGCTCCTGATAGACCAGGATGCAGTAGGACCGGGCCGGTCCCCGACCCACGCGGCCCCGGAGCTGGTGCAGTGAGGCCAGGCCAAAGCGCTCGGCCTGCTCGATCACCATCACCGTGGCGTTGGGGACATCCACTCCCACCTCGACCACGCTGGTAGCCACCAGGGCTGCGAGTTCTCCCGAGGCGAAGAGATCCATCCGGGTGCTGCGATCTTCCTCGCTGAGCCTGGAGTGTACCAGACCCACCCGGTGAGGCGCCAGCTCCCGGGTCAGGCGTTCTTCCATGGCCGTGGCGCTCCGCAGCGTTCCCGATTCGCCCTCTTCGATGGCGGGATAGACCAGGTAGGCCTGGTGTCCTTCGTCGAGGTGGCGCCTCAGGAAGCGGTAAACCCGCTCCTCGTTGCCGATCCGCGCCAGATGGGTCGTCACAGGACTTCTTCCCGGAGGAAGATGGTGGATCGTGCTGATCTCCATATCGCCGAAGGCGGTAAGTGCCAGAGACCGTGGAATGGGGGTGGCGCTCATCATGAGTACGTCAGGGTTTTCTCCCCGCCGTGTCAGGAGTTCCCGCTGACGCACGCCGAAACGGTGCTGCTCATCGATGATGACCAGTCCCAGGGCGGGGTAGCTGTAGGTTTCGCTCAACAGCGCGTGGGTTCCCACGGCCAGGTCGACCCGGCCCTGGCTCAGATCATCGGCCAGGGCTTCTTTTTCGGCTTTGGGAAGCCCTCCCAGGACCAGCCGGACCGTGAGTCCCGCCGGGGCCAGGAGTTCCCGGGCGTTTCTGAGGTGCTGCCGTGCCAAAAGCTCCGTGGGAACCATAAGTGCTGCCTGGCGTCCCTGTTCCAGGGCGGCACAGGCAGCCAGGAGCGCAACCAGGGTCTTTCCGCACCCCACGTCTCCTTGCAGAAGGCGGGCCATGGGCCAGGGATGGCGCAGATCGTCCCGGATCTCCCCCAGAACCCGGGCCTGATCGGGCGTGAGCTGGTAGGGCAGGTTCTTCAGAACGGTTTCCACGAGGGATTTTCCGGGAGATTGACGGCGAACCCGGCGGGCCCGACGTCGGGCCAGCGTTTCCAGGGCGAGCTCTTTCTGAAAGAGAAAGAGTTCTCCGAAGATCAGGCGGTGTCGGCTCTGCCGGGCCTGTGGGAGTGTTTGTGGCCAGTGAACCGCCCGGAGTGCCTCGGCACAGGTGAGTCCTCCCGCCCGGGCGCGGAGACGGTCGGGCAGATCATCCCCCAGGTGGGGAGCGGCCAGCGCCCACGCCGATTTCAGGGCGTTTCGCAGCACTGTCTGGGAGATTCCCTCCGTGAGGGGGTAGACGGGAATGATCCCCGCCAGGGGACGTTGGGGATCGTGGGGTTCGATCTCGAAGGCGCTGCTCTGGATCTCTCCCCGCCGCAATGAGAACTGGCCCCAGATCCGGACCTCGGACCCCACCGGAGCCAGCCGGGCCAGAAAGGCACGGCCGAAACAGACCAGGGCTGCGGCGCTGGTCTCATCGTGAACGATAATCTTCAGCACCCGCTCGCGGCGGAAGGGGAAGTACTCGTGGCTGAGAACCCGGGTGCAGACAAGCCCCTCCCCCTGGCGGAGAGCCTCCGTGAGGGGGCTGAAGCGGGATCGGTCCTGATAGGACCTGGGAAGATGAAGAAGCAGGTCCTCCAGGGTAGCGATTCCCAGCCGTTGCAGCCGCTCTGCCCGGGCGCGGCCGATTCCCGGGAGGGTCGTAACGGATCGGCTCCGCAGGGAGTCTCCCAGGGGGAGCGAATACACCTGACTAGAAGGGGATCTGCCCGATCAGGGCCAGGATGAACCGGAGAAGGAACCGGCCCCCCACGAGAACTGCCAGAAGGACTCCGCAATAGATCAGCAGGGAATCGCGGTAGTTGGTGAAGCGGCCCCGGAGAAAGGGCCTCACCACGACCTGCAGGACCGGGTTCAGGATCTGTTCGATCACAATCCAGAAACGGCCGCCTCCTGTATCAAGGCCTGCCAGGATGCCTGCCAGGCGGATCAGCCCCAGAATGAGAAAGATCGTAAAAAAGAAGGAGACTACCGACCAGACCGAGGAGACGATGACCAGGAGCAGAAAACTCATGGTAACCGTTCCGGTGTGGGCTACTTCGGTCAGGATATTCTGGGCGAACCCCAGGGCCAGAATACCAACCACGGGAGAGAAATCCATCATGCCGAGCCGCACCGGTGTGTTCCGGCGGAACCAGTCCAGGTAGGGGTCGGTTATGGAGGTCAGGAAGAGGTAGGCTCGTCCGTAGTGAACTCCGCGAAACCAGGTCATGATGATGCGAATGAAGATCACCATCATATACAGGGACAACAGACTGCTTGCCACACGGGCGATGGGCTGTATCATGCTTTCCATACCTCTCTTACCAGGGGGTGTTGTGCCAGTTGGTCCAGAACATCTTTGCGCGAGGATACGCGCAACTGGGTGTTTACCCGGACCACCGATTCCGATTCAGGGGGGCCCAGATGGAGCAGGATCTCGGAGTTTCCTCCCAGGTCCTGCAGATCGCCCCGCAGATTATACAACGCTTCTTCGGTGAGATTCTCCGGAAGAAGCCGAAGATGCACCGTTGAGGCATCACGCTCTTCCAGGTCCTCCAGGGGGATCAACGATTCCAGAACGAGCTGGACCGAATCCTTGCGCCGCTCCAGGCTGCCCCGGCATCCCACAACCCGGCGGGGTGCCAGTTCATCGGCCATCTCGGCGTAGACATCGGGGAAGACCACCACCTCAACCTCGCCATTGTAGTCTTCCAGGACGCCCATGGCCATACGGGATCCCTTGCGGGTCACTACAACGCGCAGTTCCCGGAGAAATCCCGTGATCTGAAGCTTCTCCCCCAGGGTAGCCGATTTGAGCCTTCCCAGGTGTACCCCCGTGGTTTCTTTCCACCGTTCCCGGTAGTCATCCAGGGGGTGCCCCGAGAAGTAAAATCCCAGAAGCTCCCGTTCGTATTCCAGGCGTTCTGCTGCGCTCCAGGGGGGCTGTTCCTCGATCAGCAGACGGTCTTCGCCGGTCTCGCCGGTGTCGTCGAAGAGGGAAACCTGTCCGGCCAGGCGGTTTTCCCGGGTGTGGGAGGCGGCTTCCAGGAAGGTATCGAGGTTATGGAGCAGGGTGGGGCGGTTGTGGCCCAAATCATCGAAGGCACCGGCTTTTATCAGGGTTTCGATTACCTTCCGGTTTACCGTGCGGGTATCGATGCGCTCCAGAAAATCCAGGAAACTCTGAAAGGCTCCCCCCTCGGCGCGGGCGGCCAGGATGGCATCAACGGCGCCGGAGCCCACGTTCTTTATACCCACCAGACCGAAGACTACCTGGTCCTGGAGAACGCCGAAGTATTTCTCGCTGGTGTTGACGTCGGGTGGGCGGACCACGATCCCCAGAGTTCGGGCCTCCTGGAGGTAATCGGCGAACTTGTCGGTGTCGTTGATCTCGTTGGTCAGGTTGGCCGCGAGAAACTCCACAGGGAAGTTTGCCTTCAGGTAGGCTGTCTGGTAGGCCAGAAGGGAGTAGGCCGCTGCGTGGGACTTGTTGAAGCCGTAGCCGGCGAAGGGTTTCAGAAGTTCAAAGATGAGTGATCCCTGCTCGCGGGTGTAGCCCTTTTCCTGGGCGCCCTGGAGAAATTCCTTCTCCATAAGAGCCATTTCGGACTCTTTTTTCTTTCCCATGGCGCGTCGGAGGATGTCGGCTTTTCCCAGGCTGAAACCGCCTACAAGCTGGGCGATCTCCATGACCTGCTCCTGATACACGATAACCCCGTAGGTCTCCTTGAGGACTTTCTCCAGGATCGGCAGGGGATAGGAGATGGGGGTTCGACCGTTTTTGGAATCCACAAACTGATCGATGTACTGCATGGGGCCCGGCCGATAGAGGGCGTTCAGGGCAATCAGGTCCTCGATCCGGTTTGGCCGGGCCCGGCGCAGGATGTCCTGCATTCCCGAGCTTTCAAACTGGAAGACCGCTTTGCTGAGGCCCTTTCCCAGGAGGGCAAAGGTTGCCTGGTCGTCTTCGGGGATCGTCTCCACGGAGAAGTCGGGGTGGCGCAACCTGGCCAGGGCCTCGGTGTTCTTGATCAGGGTGAGGGTCTTGAGGCCCAGGAAGTCCATCTTTACCAGGCCGCACTCTTCCAGCTGATCCATGGTGAATTGCGTGGAGATCGAGCCTGTCCGGGGGTCCCGGTAGAGAGGGACGTACTCCACCAGATCTTTTTCGCCGATCACGATTCCTGCTGCGTGGGTGGAGGCGTGGCGGTGCAACCCCTCGAGACGTCTGCTGGTGTCGAGTAGTTCGGCGTAGACGGGGCCGCGTTCCGGTAGCGCTGCCAGTTCAGGTTCCTGGTCCAGGGCCTTTGCCAGGGTCATTTTCAGATCCTGGGGAACCAGTTTTGCTATTCCGTCGGCTTCGTCGTAGGGGAGGCCCAGGACGCGGGCCACATCGCGGATTACCGATTTGGTTTTCAGTGTCCCGAAGGTGATGATTTGGCCCACTTTTTCGCGGCCGTACTTGCGGGTAACGTAGTCAATCACCTCGCCACGCCGCTCGAAGCAGAAGTCGATATCGAAGTCGGGCATGGAGACCCGTTCGGGGTTGAGGAATCGCTCAAAGAGCAGGTTGTACTTCAGGGGGTCCACGTCGGTGATCCGCAGGGCGTAGGCCACGATGGAGCCTGCTCCTGAACCTCGGCCGGGGCCCACGGGAATAGCGTTGTTTCGGGCATAGGCGATGAAGTCCCAGACAATGAGGAAATAACCCGTGAAGCCCATGGAGATGATCGTTTCCAGCTCGTAGTCGGCTCGCTGGCGGATTTCGTCGGTTATGGCGGGGTAGCGCTGGTGGACTCCCTCCCAGGTGATGTGTCGCAGGTAATCATCGCGGGAGGAGAACTCCGGGGGAATGTCATAGGAGGGGAACCGCGGTCCCGGAAGCTCTATCTCCAGGTTGCACCGTTCGGCGATCGCCAGGGTGTTGGTGATTGCCTGGGGGTAGTCCCGGAAGAGCTCACTCATTTCAGGGGCCGATTTCAGATAGAACTCCTGGGTGGAGAAGCTGAAACGGTTTGTTTCGGCCTTTTTCCGGTTGCTGCCGATGCACAGGAGGATGTCCTGGGCGTTGGCATCCTCTCTGGTGAGGTAATGGGTGTCGTTGGCCGCCACCAGGGGGAGGTCGAGCTTTTCCGAAAGCTGCGCCAGCATCCGGGTGAGGACCTTCTGTTCCGGTATCTTGTTGTCTGTGAGCTCCAGATAGACGTTTTCTTTCCCGTAGATGGTGCAGTACCACTCCAGGAGCTTCTCTGCCTCATCGGGGCGGTTGCCCAGGAGAAGGCGCGGGATTTCGCCGCCCAGAGAGCCCGTGAGGGCGATCAGCCCCGCGCTGTGGCGTTCCATCACCTCGTGATCGATCCGGGGCCGATAGTAGAACCCTTCCAGGTAGCCGATGGACGAGAGGTGACGCAGGTTGCTGTAGCCTTCCTGGTCCCGGGCCAGCAGGACGATGCGGCCGTTCCGGTTTGCCCCGTCCAGGCCGGTCTTGCGGTGTCGCGAGCTGGGGGCGACATAGAAATCGCACCCGATAAGGGGTTTTATTCCGGCTCTGCGGCATTCCTGGTAAAACGAGAGCGCTCCAAAGAGATTGCCGTCATCGGTGATGGCCAGGGCCTGCATATCCAGCGCCCTGGCCTGGGCCACCATGCCGGGAATGCTCGATGCACCCTTGAGGAGCGAAAAGTCGGAGTGGTTGTGGAGATGTACAAAGCCTGACACGAAGCCATGATAGACCGAAGGTGTGCTTTCGCTCAACCGATCTGTGTCTTCCTGGGTGTGCCGGGGCCGTGGAATCACCCCAGGCGCCGGAGGAACTGCTTCAGGGTGCTGATGGCACGCCAGCGTCCCAGGTCGTCCATCTCCCGGATGTAGGAGGCCTGTTCCCTGAGAGCGCTCAGAAGGATGCGCTGGTCCCGTTCGGTCAGGGGAAGCTGGCGTCCCACCAGTTCTGCCTCGGCCTCGCGGAGCCGGATCAGGTGGGTTCCCCGGATCAGCAGGCCACAGTGGAGTCCTGCAAGGCCGTTTTTGTCTACCCTGGCCGTGGCAGCCACGGTCATGGAGGGTGAGGTCAGGGGATAGGCGTTGCCGAACTGGTGGAGCATCCAGTGGGTACGGTGTTTCAGGGGAATGCGTATTCGTGTGAGTATTTCGCCGGGGATCCGGTGCATCGCATTGATTGCGCTCCACCGGGAGGAGCCGGCACGACGAAGTTCCACCCGGGCGTCCAGCAGTTGCAGGACCAGGGAGACGGGCAGGATTCCCTCGGGAAGCGAGATGGCCCCTCCCAGGGTTGCCATGTTGCGCACCGGAGGGGGGCCCTGCCGATCCAGAGTTGTCATGAGCAATTCCGGAAGATAGCGGTGGCCTGCCTCGCGCAGGCGGGCTACGGGAACGGCTGCTCCGATATCGACGCGGAGATCGCTCCGAACCACACGTTTCAGCTCCGGCAGGGCCTGGAGCGAGAGAAGCGACGAGGCGCTGAGTCCCTTGTCCATCCACCAGGTTGCTCCTGCCCAGATGGGAAGGTTTGGTTCCCGCCGGAGAATCTGCAGGGCCTCGCTCAGGGAGGTGGGGACATGGACTCCCGGCAGGGCCGGAGGGGTTGTTCTTCCTGTCCGGCCACTCATGAGGTGGCCCCCGTTCTTGATCCCGCTCCTGATCCGGCTCCCGGTCTTCGATCGGATCGTTTTCTGCCGTGGAGCCGGCCAGCCAGCCGGACGGCCCGTTCAAACTCGTCTCTCCCGGCGCAGCGGGTTACCAGGTACCTGCTGTAGGACTGGATGTCCAGATCCGAGGGGGTCCCTTTTTCAGAGATAATCTGGTAGGCCAGCATGACCAGCCCGGGCAGGGCATCCTCGCAGCGGGATATTCCGACTTTATCGAAGGCTCTCAAAATGTCCCGGAAAAGCGGTTTTCCGGAAATGCCCTCCAGGGTGGTCACGTCGGCGTGGTGGAGGCGATAGGCCGGAAGAATGCAGGAGAGCACCGGGCGTTCCCCCAAAAGAACGGCGCACCGGAGGCAACTGCCGTTATGGCAGCGGCCCTCCTGATCCCCGGTCTCCGATATGAGGGACCAGGCGGAATCGGTGGGGGCGCACTCCAGAGTCTTTTTCTTGCCGTTCAGGGTAAAGGTTATCTCCATGGTCTTACTCCTCCTCCTGGAGCATGCGCAGAACTTCCCGGGGACGAGCGGGGATACCGTCAAGATAGAGGCCGCTGGCCTGGGACAGGGCGCTCACCAGGGCCGCCGGGACGGTGAGAAAGGGGAGTTCTCCTACCCCCACAGAGCTGTCCCGTTTCCCGCCGGGCACAAAGATCACTTTTATTCGGGGAGGCGCGCCAAGAAAACCCGGCGTGTACTGGCGTTGCACCTCGGGGTCGCCCAGGATTTCTGCCTCCTTGTTGGTCTGCCGGGCGCCCCGGTCCAGAGGTTCTTTCAGGGCCCAGCTCAGGGCCTGGTAGATCCCGCGGCGAAGCTCTGCCTCGGCAGACTGGCGGTCCAGGATCGTTCCTGCATAAACGGCCATGGTGACGGAACGAACATCGATCTCCATTGTAGCCGGGATAAGGGTGGCCTCGACGGCGGCGGCCCCCAGGGACCGCAGGGCATCTCCGGGGTAACGTTTTGACCGGGAAGATTTGATGGATCGGCGCACCAGAATGGGGAGCGGTTCCCGAAAGCGCTGCTTCTGCACCGCTTCGCAGGCTGACAGAAGGGTTCGGGGGATAACCGATACTCCCCGGGAGAAGATTCTGGGTCCGGAGTTGTCCTGCTGCTCGTCGTAGCGGGTTTCCAGGGTTACCTGTTCCAGGGGAATTTGCAACTCCCGGGCTACAATGGCCCTCCAGGCTTGTCGCAGGCGGGGTGTGGGGGTAGGTACGGAGCAGAAGATCCGGGCAGACCCGTCCTGTTCCAGCTGTAGCGCCACCGATCCCCGTTCGCGTCCCGAGGTCATGCCGCTGATCTGTTCGCCGAAGGCGCAGCCGATTCCTTTCAGGGAGGCGCTGTTCCGGGGGAGCTGCATCCGTCGCTTCCGTACCAGTTCGTGGGCGGCGTAGCGCCGGTGGAAATCGGCGTTCTCTGCCACCGTATCGGCCAGATTATGCAAAAGAGGCCATTCGGGACGGAACAGTTTTTTTCTCCAGAGGATCGGGTCCTCTTCGGCGATTCCCGCCAGGCGATTGTAGTGTATTTCCCGGGCAAAACTGACCTGGGCTGTGCCGACTCCTTCGAAGGCTCCCAGAGGAGGATAGGCAGTACGAATCGCCCGGGCGCTCACATGGGGGGACGGGCCGGCGTACAGCGCCTGAGCAGCCAGATGGAGGCGACTCAGGGTTTCTTCTTTCAAAGTGGGGTAGGCACCGCAATCGAGTTGTATGTCGATCTCGTTCCGGAGGATTTCTCCTGTGCTGTTCACGCGGGTGAGGTAACGCACCGTGGAAGGGCTTCTGCCTCCTGTGAGGGCGATCTGATCGTTGCGCAAGGCCAGGCGCAGGGGAGCTTGTGCCAGGCGGTGGGCCTGCGCGGCCAGGCAGGCCAGGAGACTGGGGAAAAAGAGCGCTCCGTCGCGGCCTCCTTCCACGGGGACAACGTCCAGACTGATCCGGGCCAGGGGAATTCTCAGAGCCTGGGCCAGGGATTGTCTCACGTGGTCAGGCCATTGCGTGGGAATTCGCAGATGAAGCTGGTCCTTTTTGGTGCGGACCTCGGCCCAGAGAGGCGCATCCAGACGGTGTTGCTGCTCTCCTGTTTCGTAGAGGCCCTGCACCAGGTGGGTGTCCCGCAGCGTCTCTTCGTCAGGATCAACAGAGGATGATCTCAAAGCATCGCCGCTGCTCCAGATCATGCGGCTCTCGGTGGAGAGAGACCGGTCCTGTTCCTGGCTGATCGCCCCGGCAGCGCGGTCTGCTTCTTTCCAGGAAGGGCCGATAACAATCGCGATGATCTGGCCCGGGTGAACCGCTGCTGGTGGGAGAAGGGGGACCGCTTCGAAGGGCGGGGGCAGAAATTCCCGGGGAGAAAGGTTTTCGGGGGAGCTGGCGCTGCTTTCCAGAATGAGGCACTCCGGGTAATCCAGCGAGAACTCCTCGGGGGCAACGATCCGGTTTCCTGCCCGGTTTGCGATGATGGGCCGGGCGCACAGGTAATGGCGCAGGGTTTTCACAGGAGTATCTCCTCCAGGACGGAACAGACCTGGCACTGTTCCTCTTCGGTTATTCCCGGATACAGGGGCAGGCTGAGAATTCTTCCTGCCACTGCATCGGTGCAGGGCAGCCCGAAGGCGGGTTCTTTTGCCACTCCCTGTCCTGGGGGAGAGAGCGCCGCCGCTTTCCAGAAAGGCATATGATGGAGCGGTATATAGTGGACCGAGGAGCCTATCCGTGCCCGGGCAAGGTCGCTGATGAGGGCGTCCCGATCACGGCCCGGGGCAAGGTGCACCACAAAGAGGTGCCAGGCGTGGCCGGGAGCATCGGGTGGCATCGTGAGAGCCCCGGCCCCGGCCAGGGGTTCAAGCATGGAGCGGTAGCGGGCCGCTGCGGCAGAGCGGGCCTGGTGAAGCTCGTCAGCCCGGCCAAGCTGAACCCTCCCAATCGCGGCTGCTGTGTCGGGCATATTGTACTTGAAGCCTGGCGCCACCACCTGGTAGTACCAGTTGCCCCGACTGCTCCGGTAACGATCCCAGGAGGGGCGGTCGATTCCGTGGGTTCGCATGGTGCGCATCCGTTCTGCCCGGTCCTCGTTGTCGGTGCAGATCATCCCTCCTTCGCCGGTGGTGATCGTCTTGTTGGCGTAGAAGGAAAAGACCCCTGCGTCTCCCAGGGTTCCTGCGTAGCCCCGGGGTGTTTCCGAAGGAAAGGCGTGAGCTGAGTCCTCTATCAGGGCAGCTCCGTGGTGTCGGGCCACATCGCGCAGGGCGGTCATGTCACAGACAGCACCGGCCAGGTGGACGGGGATGATAGCGCTAACCCGGTGGCCCTGGCGCCGGAGGGAGTCGGCCAGGCGATCCACCTGCCGGGGATCCAGAAGAAGCGTCTCGGGGTCGATGTCGGCAAAGGCTATGGACGCTCCCAGATAGTGGGCCGCTTCGGCCGTGGCGGTAAAGGTGAGGCTGGGAACGATCACCACCGTACCGGCACAAACCCCCCAGGCCTCCAGGGCCAGGTGGAGCCCCGCCGTGGCGCTGTTTACTGCCAGGGCCTGGGCCGAGCCCACCCGGAGGGCAAATTCTTTCTCAAAGGCCAGAGCTTCCGCCCCCGTTGTGAGCCAGCCGCTTTGCAGGACCCGCGTAACTGCATCGATCTCTTCCTGGCCGATCGAGGGTTTTGAAAAGGGAACTTCCCGCACCGGTCTCTCTCCTTCTTGATCTCCTGATCTCCTGATCAGTACTGGGGCTCGTGAGGGGCTTGCTGCAGATCGGGAAAGATCTCCCTGAGGATCCTGCGCAGTCTCCAGCGGTTACGATACTCGGAAGGGCGGGTTTGGTCAAAGAAGCAGACCGGTTCCAGCATCTCCAGGAGTTCCTGCAGGTCCGGTACCAGGGAGATTCGCCCTTCAATCCGGTGTATTCGTTCCAGGGGCTCCCCCCGGGGAATCTCGTGGGGGGCAAAAAGTGATTCCGTGAGTTTTTCTCCCGGCCTCAGGCCGATCTCCCGGATAGGAATGTCCCGGTCCGGTTCGTAGCCATAAAAGCGGATGAGCTGTTCTGCCAGATCACGGATATTTATGGGATCTCCCATATCCAGCACATGAAGGGCCCCCGGCGTGCCGACTCCCCCCGTTTTGAGCACCAGCGAGACCGCCTCGGGGATGGTCATGAAGAACCGGGTCGCCCGGGGGTCGGTGATCGTCACGGGGCCTCCCGTCTCGATCTGCCGTCGGAAGAGGGGCAGGATACTTCCCCGGGAGGCAAGGACGTTGCCGAAGCGCACCACCAGAGATGAGCAAGGCCCCGTCCCGGAGAGCATGATCTCCTCGGCCAGGCTCTTGCTTGCCCCGTATACGCAGGTGGGATCCACGGCTTTGTCCGTGGAAATCAGGACCACCCGGCTTACCCCGTTCTGTTGGGCCGCCTCCAGGAGGTTTCGGGTGCCGAAGACGTTGTTTTGAATGGAGGCGACGGGATTTTCCTCCATCAGAGGAACGTGTTTGTAGGCTGCCGCATGAAAGATCACATCGGCCTTCAGACGGCCGAGGAGAAAGTGCATGTACTTTCGGTCGGTGAGCTCGCCGATAATGGGAACGATCGTGGCGCTCTCTCCTACCCCCTCGCTCTGAAGCAGCCGCAGCTCTGCATCGATCTCGTAGATGCTGTTCTCGCCGTGTCCCAGGAGATAAAGCCGCTCGGCGCCCCCGAAGAGAAGCTGCCTCGCCAGTTCGCTGCCGATGCTTCCCCCGGCTCCGGTGATCAGAACACGCCGTCCCCGCAAATAGGAGAGGGCTTCGCGCAGATTGATGTTCACCGGAGTCCGCCCCAGCAGATCCTGGGGGTCGATCTCTCGAGTCTGGATCACGTGAGCCTCGTCGCCCACGATCTGCGAGGCCGTAGGGAGTATCCTGATACGGAGAAAACGGGCCTCCCGGAGCGTCTGGTAGAGCCCTCGCAGGGTCTCCCTCGACGCGCTGGGGATTGCGATCAAGGCCTCGTCGGCGGGGGTCTTTTCCAGGAGAGGAGCCGCCTGGGCGATCGGGCCCAGTACAGGAATCCCGGCAATCGAGGTCCCGATTTTTTTCGGGTCGTCGTCAAGAAAGGCCACAACGCGGCCAAAGATCTCTTTCTGGGAAATTTCGCGGGCTATTTGCTGACCGGCAAAGCCGGCTCCGATCACGCAGATCCTGGTGGTGCTCATGAGGGCTCCCGGACAGAAGATTTCGCAGGTTCGCAGGGAGGATCGGGGGCTTTTTCCAGGGCCCGAAATCCCAGATCAATGAGAAAAGCCGTGTCGTAGAGGTCCAGTTGCACCTTCGCTCTGCCTTTTCGCTTGTCCACTTTGACAATCCGGCCTTCAAGGCCCTGGAGAGGCCCGGCCTTCACGACAATCCGGTTGTTTGTATCGAAGGTGACCGTGGATTCTTTCAGGACATCCCCGAAGGAGAGCAGATGCTGCACCAGCCGGAGTTCTTTTGCTTCCAGGGGAATCAGGGCGTGATTTTCCGGCAAAAACCGGATAAACCCCGAGGATCTTCGCAGGAGATGATACAATTCGGGAGTTACCTCCGGAGTCTCGAGAAAAAGATAGCCGGGAAAGATCGGCTGGATTGTGGTAACTCTCTTTCCCTTTCGGCGTATAGTGAGGGTTCGCCGGGGCCACCGGAGCCGACAGGCCGGGATTCCCGGGGCTCCCGAAATGCGGTGTATCTGCTTTTCGACTCTTTGCATGAAGAGTTGCTCTTCCCCGGTGAGTACCTGGATGGCATAATATAATTCAGACGTCACGGTGCCTGAGAAAATAGCACGGCCCCGGGCAATTCGCAACTGGAGAGGCTCCTCTCTAAAGACCTTCCCGCACCTGCCGATGATTCCTTACAGAGGTGATACGGAGATGAGTATGCGACGGATTTTCTTTCTCTCGATAACTGCGGCTATTCTGGTGGCTGCGTTGCCTGTGGCTGCCCAAAGCGGCCGGGGTGGCCTGGCGGTGGTCGGCAGATACGGAGAGTTTCCGCCGGAGGGACTCTTTGCGGGATCCAATGCCCATCCTCTCAACTCCATGGTTGATGTCACCAGCGAGGTAACGGGAGAATCGGTGCGAGTGGTGGTGGTTTCCCGCGTGGATGAGCCCGGGGTCTTCATGCTCCTCTCCGATGATGCTGCTCGTGCTCTGGGTCTCCGTCGCGGTGAGAGTGTTTCTGTCTCGGCCCGGCAGGTACGGCTGCCCGGATTGACTGCGGTGGACCCGAATCAGGATCTCCCCTTTCACCCCGATCCCGATATCAATCCTGCGGCAGAGTTGGGAGACCCCAACAGAGATGTTCGAGGCGATCTGGTCCGACGGGTCGAGCCCGAAGCGGAGGTCCGTCCTGCAGATCCCGCTCCCTCACTTCCCGACGAGCAACCCCTGGCTGAGGCACTTCCCCGGGCGGAGGAGACTGTTGCCCCGCAGGTAGAGCTTCCTCCCCGGGAGGTCGCCCAGGTCGAGGGTGAGGCGCTCCCGGGTCCCGACGTCTACGGTGTGTTGCCCGATATCTCTCTTCCTCCTCGGGAGGACGAGGAGGTCCTGCCAGTTCCGTTGCTTGATCCACCGCTGATTCCCGATCGTCCCCTCGGGCGAGCTCCTCTCGGGGTGGTCTTGACGCTCCCTGAAGCGCCCGAAGAGGCGGTCGTCAGGGATGCTCCCGCTACTCGAGCCGAAGTTGTCGATTCCCTGGTGGGGGAGGATCCCTTGACGGCACGAATTCTTGAAGTTGACCGGGCTCTGCGGGGTGAAGCACCGCTCCTGGTGGCGCTTCCCGCCGTGGAACCGAAGCCGACCGTGGAACCGAAGCAGGCCATGGAACCGAAGCAGGCCATGGATCGGGAACCCCCTGTCGAAAAGGACGAGGCTGATCATCTGGTGCCGCCCCCCGGAACGCACCCCCCCGAGGTGGCCATCGAACTTCCTCTGGCTGATGTGCCCCGAGAAGGAGAACCCGAGATCACGCCCGAGATAGCGATAGCGCCCGGGGAACCCGAGGAGCTTGAGGCTGCCCCCCCCGAGGTCGAACCCGAGATAGCGATGGAACCCGAGGCCGAACCCGAGGAACCGGAACTGCCCGAACTGGTCCAGCCCTCGGCCGATGAGGTGACTCCCTATTCTCCCGACGTGGTGATAACCCTGGAACCGGCCGAGTTTCGAAGCCCCGACTACGTACCGGATTCGGAAGATCCCGAGGAAGATCCCGAGATGAAACCGGCCGTGGCCGCACCCTCGCCTCTCCCGGAGGCAGAGGCTGTGCCCGAACCAGAAGTTACCCCCGAAGAAGGGGCCCCCTCTTTGGCCGTCCCTGGGGAGTTGCCTCTGGTAGATAGCCTTCAGAGCGGTGCCCACTACGTGCAGGTTGCTGCCATGGGAGAGCACGAGAGTGCCCTCCGGGCGGTGAGGATCCTGCAAAACGGTGGAGAGGACCTTCCTCTGGCGGTCACCTTTCAAGACGGGAGCCCCCGTCCTGGAATATTCCGGGTCTTTGTAGGCCCCCTCTCGGCGGACGAGCGGGGAACGGTGTTGCACCAGGTTCGCAATCAGGGATTTCGGGACGCCTTTTTGCGCACCACCCCGGACAACCGGCCCGGTGAGGATGTGAGAGGGTGAGAGATCCCCGGCCCTTTCAGGCCGGGGATGCGAACGGTCTGGCTGGCAGTATCTAGAAAAGCGCGGTGATTTGCCGTCGGTACTTCTCGG
The DNA here is from genome assembly GCF_900156105.1 of Alkalispirochaeta americana. Classification (NCBI taxonomy): domain Bacteria; kingdom Pseudomonadati; phylum Spirochaetota; class Spirochaetia; order Spirochaetales; family Spirochaetaceae; genus Alkalispirochaeta; species Alkalispirochaeta americana. Next base: position 70,071 of record NZ_FTMS01000017.1, on the reverse strand, counting down.
CGATCACGTTCCGGCGCATCTTCATGGTCTGGGTGAGTTCTCCCCCCACTTCAAAGGGTCGGGGCAGGAGATGAATGCGGAAAACCTGCTCAAAACTTTTGAAGCCGGTTTTGCTGTTCACCCGTTCCTTCACCTGCTGGCTCAGGTGCGAGTGGATCGCCTCGTTTTCCAGCAGTTCTTCCCGCTCTACGTAGTCGATCTCCAGCTCCTGGGCCAGCTTTTGCAGCAACTCCTCGTTTGGAACGATGAGCGCTCCCAGAAACTTCTGGTCTTGCCCTACCACCATCACCTGATCGATGTAGTCAGACTGGAGAATCGCCTCTTCTATCGGCTGGGGCTCCACGTTCTCGCCCCCCAGGAGGACGATCGTTTCTTTGGAGCGCCCCACGATCCTGAAATCGCCGGTATGGGTAAAAACCACCAGATCCCCCGTTTTTAGCCACCCCTCCTGGAGAACTTCAGCGGTGAGTTCAGGTTTCTTGTAATAGCCCAGCATAACCTGGGGGCTCTTCACGTGAAGCTCGCCTTTCTCGCCGGGGCCAACTTCCCGGCCCTTCTCGTCGATCACCCGGTACTCGATGTCGGGAAGAAGGGGGCCCACCGTTCCGGGGATGGGGTTTTTCTGGAGGCGAACCGAAAGGACCGGCCCTGTTTCGGTGAGACCGTAGCCCTCAAGGACGGTGATGCCCACGGCCCGGAAGAACTGGTCCACATGGGGGGGGAGGGCTCCTCCGCCGGCGACGCCCGCAACAAAGCGCCCACCCAGACGCTGGCGTATCTTGCGAAAAACCAGAAGATCTCCCAGAAACCAGAAAGGGGTGAGTATCACCAGGGGGACCATCGCGACCAGGGCATCGATAATCCGTGAGCGCCGCTGAAACTGGGGTATCCGTCCCCGTACAGCATTATATGCTCCGGAATGCATCTCGCTCACCCCCAGGAAAAAATAGAACATCGCTTGCCGCAGAGGGCTCTGGGTGCTCACGTTTCGCAGCACCGCCGAGCGGATGCCCTCCCAGATTCGTGGCACCGAGGTGATCCAGGCCGGCCGGAGGCGAGCCATATCGGCCAGCATGACCTTCCCGATCGGTTTTGAATAGGCCAGGCTGGTCCCGTAGTTCAGGCAGATATACTCGATCGCCCGCTCGAAGGAGTGCCAGATAGGCAGGACGGTCATGAAAATATCGTGAGGCTTCAGGAAAAGGATATCCACGATCCGGTCCATCTGAAAGAGGAAAGACCGGTGGGTGAGCATGACCCCCTTGGGCTCTCCCGTGGTTCCCGATGTATACAGAAGTGTTGCCACATCGTCGGAATCTCCGGCATCGACCTCTTCTTCGATCTCCCGGCGACCCTCCTGGCCGGCGGCGTTCCCCCGGTCCAGAACCTCCTGCCAGGGTATCAGCTCTATTCCCTGAGGTGCCGGGCGATCCCGGGGCGTCTGGTAATCATCAAAGAGGATGATCTTTTCCAGCAGGGGGAGATTACCCTGGCGGGAGAGAATCTTTTCACACTGCGCCGGGTCTTCGGCGATCACTATCTTGCAGTCGGCGTGGTGCAGGATATAGCCAACCTCATCGGCGGTGGAATCGGATCCCCGGGGGACATCGGCTGCTCCCAGGGCCAGGATAGCCAGGTCGGTAAAGAGCCACTCCCGTCGGTTGTGGCTGATGATTCCCACGTGATCTCCCCGGGAAACCCCTAAATCGCGGAACCCCCAGGCCAGGGCCGTGACCAGCTGCCACATCTCGCCGAAGGAGGTTGCCTGGAAGACGTTGCTCTCGTCCTTGCTCCAGCTGAAGGGGCGCTGGGCGTGCTGTTGTGCCCGTTCTCGCAGGCGCTTCGGAATTGTTTCTCTGGGTTTCATGAGGCTGGTGCATCTCCCACCAGGCACATCCACTCTGCCTCGCAGGCAACCTCGCTATCCACGGTAGCCACCCCTGATTGCCGGAGCATTCGCGGGCTGATCCGCTGGTTGGTAACGGTCATGCGCACCGTCTCGCCGGGTCGTACCTGGCGACGAAACTTGACACCCTGAATCGATGCAAGGAAGAAAAGTTTCTCTCCCAGGACGCCCAGTTGCCGCACACCGGCCCCGCCGCATTGAGCCATGCTCTCCACCAGGACAACACCCGGCACCACGGGGTAGTCAGGAAAATGGCCGGCAAAAAAGGGGCGCTCCGGCCCAAAAGTGACCGTTCCAACGATCTCCTTCTCGGAGACCGTCTCCAGGTTGTCAACAAAGAGGAAAGGATCTCTATGTGGTATCAGATCAGTAATAGTCATGGTTGCTCCCTTCTCAGAATAGGTTCACCCATAGTATGCCACCTCTGGAATCAACGCACAATCGCAGGAAGAGGATTAAATGAACGTTCCTGTTCCGTCGATAAGGAAAGGGTGGAGGAACAGGTGAAGAGTTCTGCAGATCAGCCCATGATTCCGGCCCGGGCGGCCCGCCTGCTGGAGTGTCTCCAGCGTCAGACCTCGTTGCTGGATCAACTTACGGTCCACCAGAAGGCATTGCAGACGGAGGTTCTTCGTCGGGATTGGGATCGCCTGGAGGAACTCCTGGAAGAGCTTCATCCCCTGGGTGAGGCCCTTGCCGGGATCGAGAACGAACGGGATCAGGCCTTTCATGACCTGGCTCAGGCCGCAGAGACCGGGAGGTCTCTGGCAGCGATTCTGGCGAAACTTCCCCGGGAGATTCGGGCCGATGTGAGCGAGGCCTACCGGGCTCTGAAGGTGGCTGTTCTCCGTCTCCAGAGCAACACTGCCTCGATGGACACGTACCTGCGCTCCTCCATGGCGACAAACCGTGAGGTTTTGAGAGAACTCTTTCCCGAATGGGCTGCTCCTGGCTATTCCCGTACCGGTCAGGGGAATATGGGTGCCGAAACAGCGGGAACGGCCCTGATGGTGAATCACCACCAGTGAAGGGTACAGGGGGGAACTAATGCAGTCTACCTTTTCCGGGCTGGAGCTGGGCAAACGGGGCATCATGGCCCACCAGCGAGCGCTTCAGACCGTAGGTCACAACTTGACAAACGCCTCCACCGAGGGCTACAGCCGTCAACGTGTGGAGTTTACTCCGACGCATCCCCTCTATCGGCCCGGACTGAACCGTGCCGAGACTCCCGGCCAGATCGGCCAGGGTGTTGATATCGCCCGGGTTGAGCGGGTCCGCGACGAGTTGCTGGACCGAAGGATCATCACTGCCCTGGGGGACGAGTCCTACTGGACCACGCGGGAGCGCTACGTCCTGCAGCTTGAGCAGGTCTACAACGAACCGGGTGATTCCTCGGTGCGAAGTCTTATGGATCGCTTCTGGGATGGGTGGCAGGAACTTTCGCTCTATCCTGACCAGCGAGCCTCCCGCGAGGCGGTTCTTCAGCGGGGGGAAGCTCTGGTGGAGGGGGTTCGTCTCCGGTATCAGAACCTGGACAGAATCAGGACGATGGTGGAAGAGGAGATACGGGGCGGGGTGAAGCAGATTAATACCCTCATCTCGGATATTTCCGACCTGAACAAGGAAATCGTACGGGTCCGGGCCGCGGGAGACAGCCCCAATGATCTCCTGGACCGAAGAGATCTGCTGGTGGATCGTCTGAGCGAACACCTGGATATCACTGTGGACGAGAGAAACCCCGACGAGTTTAGCGTATACACCGCAGGATACCATATCGTCCAGGGGCGAATCGCCCGGCCCTTTGATCTGGAACCAAACAGGCAGAACAACGGCTATAGCGAGGTGGTTTGGGAGCACAGTGGCGAGGCGATCCGCTTCCGGGGCGGCTCCCTGGGGGCCCTTCAGGAACTGCGCGATCGGGATCTCCGGGAAGAAATCCAGGCGCTGGATACGCTGGTGGTCAACGTGGCTGACCTGGTGAACGAAATTCACCGCGAGGGCTACGGGGTAAACGGCCGGAGCGGTGTCGATTTTTTTGTGGAACACCCGGCTGTTCTGGATGCCCAGGGGAACATCGATATAAACCAGGACGGTGAGCTTGATCATAGTTATATCTTCCGTCTCAGCGGTGCCAACTCCCTGGACGGGAAAGCCCAAATTGGCCTGGCCGGTACCCTGCGTCTCTCGGCCTCTTCCGGGGCTGCCCCGGGGGGGATCATCGAAGTTCCCTATCGAGCCCGGGACACCGTGGAAGATGTGATCGCCCGAATCAATAATTCAGGCGCCGAGGTCACAGCCCGGCTCAACCGCACGGGGCAGCTCGAGTTGAAAGGAACTGTAGCAGCCGATCGGGACACCCCCGATTTTGTTCTGCGCCATCTTGAAGACAGCGGGCAGTTTCTGACGGGCTACTCGGGCCTTCTGAACGAGAGCGGCCCTGCCGGGGCCTTTGTCTGGAATCAAGCCGATGCCGTCCTGGGGCTCCGGGGTGAAAACTCCCTGGGGGCGAGCCCGTCCTATTCGGTGGCCCCCCTGCAGAACCCCTCGGGGTGGATTGCCGTTAACCCCGAAGTCCAGCGGGAGCCGCTGAGTGTCGCCAGCTCCTTCTCCGTGGCTGGAGAACCCGGTGAGATCGGCGATGGCCGGGCTGCCCTGGCGATCGCCCAAATTCGAAACACCCCCGTTGGCATTGGTCGGGAAGAGACGCTGGACGACTATTTTGCCGATTCCGTGGCCCGGGTGGGACTCAAGGGAGAACGGGCCGAGATTTCGCTGCGCACCAGCGAACGGATACGAAAGGACCTGACCGATCTGCGGCAATCCATCAGCGGGGTCAACCTGGACGAGGAACTGGCCCAGATGATCAAGTTCCAGCACGGCTACCAGGCGGCAGCACGGTTTATCACCACGGTGGATCGCATGCTCGATACCATCATTAACCGACTCGGATCGTAGGAGCAGAACCATGCAACGCATCAGCACGAATTTGCCGAATGACTCCATGCAGTTTTATCTGCGGGAACGCACCCGGGCAATGCAACAGCTCCAGAATCAGGTTGCCACGCAGTCGCGGATTACCAACTTGCGGGACGATCCCCTGGCGGCTGCCCACGCCACGCGGTATCGCTCCTATACGGTGCGCCTCGAGCGTTTCGGCGACAACATCGGCACCATCAAGGACAGGAACCAGATCGCCGAAGGCTATGTCCAGCGGTCGGTCGATCTCCTTCAGCGGGCGCGGGAACTGGCTGTCCAGGGTGCGCACGGCACGTATGCACCCGAGGACCTCCGGCACATGGGGAACGAGATAAACGAGATTCTTCAGGAGATGGTGGAGCTGGGAAACGCCCGGGGTTCCGACGGCACCACGATCTTTTCGGGGGACCGCACAAAGCAGCAGCCCTTCCAGGTTCTCACGGGCATGGTCACTGGCGACAACCAGCGGATGATCACCGAGGTTCATTACCAGGGAACGATCACGGCCCAGTCGGCCGAAGTCAGCGAAAATGTCTTTGTGGAAGCCAACTTGCCGGGAAACCGCGTCTTTTGGGCCGAGTCGCAGCAGATTCAGTCCCGCCAGGATGCCCGGCAGTACCAGGTTGATCAGGATGGAACCTTTTCCGTGAACGGCGTGGATATTACCCTCCGCGAAGGCGACACGGCCTTTTCGGTGATCCAGAAGATCAACGATGCCGGAGCGGGGGTGCGGGCGCGCCTGGATCCTGTTCATTCAAGCCTGGTAATCGAGGGGACCAGTCCCCGGCAAATCTGGCTCCAGGATGGACCGGGATCGCAGGTCCTGCAGGATCTGGGACTCATCGCGTCCGGCGAGGACCGGCCTCCCGGAAATATCGCTCCCTCGGCGAGGGTCTCGGGAGGGTCAGTCTTTGATTCCCTCATAGCTCTTCGGGATCAGATGATGAGCGGCGATCAGGAAGCTATCGGCTCCCGGGGGCTTCGCGCTGTGGATAGCTCCCTGGATTCAATGTTCGGCACGCTGGGGAAAATTGGTGCAGTCAACGCTCGTCTCGAGGGGAGCTACAAGCGCAACGATATGGAAATCCTCGACGTGAAAGGCCAGGATTCCCGCCTCACCGACGTGGATTTTGCCGAGGCAATTACCGATTTGAAGATGCTGGAGATGACCCATCGCGCTGCCCTGGGGGTTTCTGCCCGGGTCATCCAGCCCACGCTGCTTGATTTTCTCCGGTAGACGATTCTGCTGGTGAGCGAGGTTCGATAACGATGACGGATGTAACGATCGAGAGCAAACCCTACGGGACGGTCACGGTTCAGGAGAAACAGCTGATTCATTTTCCGGCCGGTCTCTTTGGTTTCGAGCGGTTTCGGCGGTATGCCCTGCTGGATGCCGTGCACAAGCCCTTCCTCTGGCTCCAAAGCCTGGAGGATCGGGAGCTGGCTTTTATTCTGGTGAACCCCTACCTGGTGGAGTCCCGGTACGAACTTGATATAGACCCCGAGGATCTTGCCGAAATCGGAAAGCCCGATTTTGACGACCTCCTGGTTTTTGCGATCGTCACCATTGCACGAGAGGGAGACGACCGGCGGGCGACCTGCAATCTCCAGGGGCCGCTCATCGTGAATCGCCGCGACAGGCTGGGTCGGCAGGCGATCTCCCTGGACTCGCGCTGGGGGCTTCAGCACTCTCTCCTGGGAAAGGGGTAGGCCGTGCTTATTCTTGCGCGAAAGACCAAAGAGCGAATCATGATCGGCTCCGATATCGAGATATCGGTGGTGGAGATTCGCGGTGATCAGGTCAAGCTGGGGATTGTCGCCCCCGAGTCGGTAAAGGTCTATCGCCGGGAAGTTTTCGAAGCGATCCAGGCTGAAAACGAGGCGGCTGCCCGCTCGGCCCCGGACGATCTCTCGGGGCTCTCCGATTTGATCTCCCCCTAGTCCGTTGGCCTCTTCCGGGGATCAGCCGGGACTCACCCCGAAAAGCGGGGATAGTTCTTGGCCTCTCCCACATCACCTGCACGGAGATAGGCCGGGCCGGCGTAGGGATCGTCGACCTGATTCTGCCGGAGCCGTGCTGCACCGCACCTCACCAGGCCGGGCAGGGCCGAGGATGCCCGGGGATGACGAGCAGGCAGTTGTCGCTCAAGGATCTCCCGGGGCATGTGGGGCGAGAGAACCTCCGGGTCTAGGGCTCCCGTGAGCTTCCATCGCCGAGGATTCCGAGCGGTTATGGCCCGGGCCAGCTCCCGGGGCGGGAGATCGCTGTTTTCCAGGAATCGTCCGGGCAGTTCCTGATCTGCCGCATCCTGCTGAAAGAGCGCTCCGTAGAGCCGGGCCTTGCGGGCGTCTATCACCGGCACCAGGAGTCCCTGGAAGGCCGGATCTGCTGCTGTTTCGGTTGCTGCCAGGGCTTCCAGGGAATCAACCGAGACGACCGGCGCTCCGCAGGCCAGGGCCAGCCCCTTGGCGGCGGCCATGCCAACCCGCAATCCGGTGAAGCTTCCCGGCCCTGCCGCCACCACCAGTGCTTCCAGAGAGGATGGAGACCAACCTACCTCACGGAGGAGCTCCTCCAGGGCAGGGGTCAGGTTCTCGATGTGGCGGAACTCCGGCGGAAGCTCCCGGATCTGCACAATCTCGTGCCCCCGGGCGGCAGCGATGGCCAAAATGGAGCTTCCCGTATCAAGAGCGATCGTTCGCATGGCCTATTCTATCGTGATTGTTCTGATTTGGTCATGGGGGTGCGGGGCCTGTGAAGCAATGGTGATGGTGACACGCACAGCCGCTTCCTCCAGTAGCCGGGGTGCCCGTTCAGGCCACTCCACCAGAGTTGCCGCCCCCTCCATGGCCTCCTCCAGCCCGAGCAAGTCGAACTCATCCTCCCCCGAGAGGCGGTAGAGATCGATGTGCAGGAGAGGAAGACGTCCCTGATATTCGTGGACCAGGGAGAAGGTCGGGCTTGGCATGGGCTCCTCCACCCCCAGGGCTCTTCCCAGAGCCCGGGCAAAAACGCTTTTGCCTGCCCCCAGGTCTCCCTGAAGGGTGATGATCATCCCGGGCCGGATGCGTTCCGCCAGGTTCCGGGCGGTGAGGGCTGTCTCTTCCTCGGAACGGCTGGTGTGTGTTTCGGCTATCCTCAGGGGAGCCCTCCGGCGCGATCCAGGTCAACCAGGTGCTGCTTCAGAAGGCGCACCGCAGGGATCAGGGGGTAGTCGGTATTTCCCAGAAAGGTTACCGATACCTGTTGTGACCCAAAGGGGGAGAGCTCCAGGGCAAACTCTACCGGACAGGGTGATGATTCGGCCTCCCCGATTGCGATGGTCACACGGGCGCGGTACATCCGCCGGTAGTCAATAGCCAGGGGAATCCGTTCGATGTTGTCTATCTCTTTTACTTTCATGCCCTTCCTAACGTTATCGGGTGCTATCTATGTGGTGTGCTACCGCCGAGGAGATGGCCGAGAAACGAGGCAACATCTCGTACTCCAGGAGATCTCCCACCAGTATATAATCGGCGTTCTGGAAGGCCTTTTCCAGCTCTACCAGAAAATTTTGGATCGTTCCCAGGAACTCTTCCAGGGGTTCCCCCTCGATCTGTTCCTCCTGCAGGGAAGGGTGTGATTCCACGATGCGGGGAATCAGCCGCAACAGGCGGCTGGCAATCTCGGTGAAGCGGACGATCGTCTCCAGAGCCTGTTTTTCTTCTCCCGTCTGGAGCTGTCCGGGAATATCCTCAAAGAGGGGTAACAAGGCGTCGAGCACCACCAGGGTGCGGCCCATCTCGTGTTCCGGATCGATAAGTTCCCGCTGACGATTCTCGAAGAGGCTCGCCATCTCGTCGGCCCGCGAGGCCGCGCGCTGGCGGGTTTCCTTGTCGGGAAGTTCCCGGGGAATGCCGCCCAGAGGTTCCTCCAGGAGTCCCGCCAGATCGGGGGTGATGCGGGCTATCCCCTCCACGACGAAGGGCAGCTCCTCCAGGACGGCCTGGAGCTGATCATCGGAGCCTTCCACCAGGACGCGCCGCAGGAGGGTGGTGTAGGAGGTGAGGGTTTCCAGCTTGCCGATTTGTTCTTCGTAGCGGTTGGAGGCGGTGATTTCCACCTTCTCCACGGAGGTTGCCGGTTTTTCCCGCCAGGCGGCGTTGGAATCATCCCAGGAGGCGCCGTCAACCAGGAGGCTCTCCATGGTGTGGTTGTTGGCTGCGAGCCATTGCGTTAGCTGGTCCACCACGGACCCGAGGGTTTCCTCCTCTTCCAGATGGAACTCCAGGGGCATCTCGTTTATGAAGATCTTCACGGTATCGGCTCTCCTTATGGTGTTGGCGCCTTTGCTATTGTTGCGGCTCCACGATTGCTCCGGCTGCGGGTGAATTGGACTGTAGTCCCGGTGCCTTATCAGTTACCCTGGCCTCTGCCAATACCGGGTAGATTATCCAGAGATCGCGACTGTTCTTCAAGCTGTTCCAGGGCTCCTTCCATGCGGCCGAACTCCCGGCGCAGGCGCTGCTCCGTATCTTCCAGGCGGCTGTTGTAGCGGTCTATCCGCGATTCGGCCTGGGAAATTCGTGTATCAAGGCTGCTCGAGCGTCCGGCAACCACTCCTCCTATGCGTACATAGGGGGTTACAAACTGTTCCAGCGAGACCGCCACGCCCGTGTCGGCCGAAAGATCACCCGAGGTATCCCGGCCGAAGAGCCGTCCCACGGCGGTGTAGTTGCGCTCCAGAGCCTGATCCAGAGTTGCTTCGTTTATTTCCAGATAGCCCCGCATGCGGGATGTGTCTATTCCTCCCCGGCCCGAGGCGTTCGAGGAGATGCCGATCTCCGCCAGAAGGCGCAGGGCATCGTCGGCTCCGCCGTAGGCGTCCATCATGATCGTCTGGAGACGTGTTCTCAGCTGGTTGAGAGCGCTGTCTCCCTGGAAGAGGCCCAGTCGCTTCTGCATCTGTTCCTGTTCGTCGGGGGTAAAGTAGTCGATCTGGTCGATGATCGAGGGATCGCTGCGGGTATAGATGTTAATATCGCGGATGACTTGATTGTAGTATCCGACAAAGTTGATGATCGAATCCTTTGCAGACTCCCTGTCGGGGCTGACGGTGATCTCCACCGGTTGCGGCGAGGGGCGGCGAAGCGAGAGGGTGACCCCCGGGATAAGATCGTCGATCTCGTTGGAGGGCCGGGTGATCTCTACACCGCTATAGAGGATACGGGCATCCCGGGCTGTCTCGATCGCGTTTGCCGCAACTGCTCCGTCGCGGAGGTTTGGATCGTAGATCCGGATGTTTTTGATCTCCAGGGCTCGATGGGTGTTCTGGTTTGCAAAGCGGAACTCCTGTGCCGCGGCAGGAAGGCGCTCGGCGGGAATCGTGACAGTTTGGTACTGCTGGCCCTCCGGGAGGGGCGGCAGATCCCGCTCGTCGCCGTCGCCGATAATTGTCAGGGCCTGGTTGTTCTTCACCTCCCGGGGCGGCTCGGGAGGTTCCGGCCGGGGCAGGGGAATGCGGTCAGACTCGTTGCGAAGGGTAATTCCCCCCAGGGTTACGCCCCCGGGAGGGGGAAACTCGGCGCCCGGCGGGGTTGGGGGAGGGGTCCATTCTTCCCGGGGCAGTTCTTCCGTGCGGGCCTCGTACTGAAGAACCATTCCGGGTTCCAGGGTGAAGCGTTTTCCCAGGGATATCCTTTCCTCATGGCCCGGCTCCAGACGCAAGGGGTGTCCTTCCAGGAGAAATACCGATTCTTCGGACCGGGGTGGGGCAAAGAGTCCGATATCGTGGACCAGTTCTTCCGCTGCCTCGCCAAAGGAAAGGCGAGCCTCGGCTCCCTCTCCCTGTCCTTCAAAGACGAGGATGCGAGTTGACCGGGTTTCGGGAACAATGCTGACTCGTACGACATCGGAAACACGCCGGTTTACCTGATCGGCAAAATCATTCAGGGATCCCCCGCCGAAGCGGAAGGATCGGGTGGTATCGCCCAGAGAGAACTGATAGGTCCCGGGAGCGACACGGTAATTTCGGTCAATCGAGGCTGAGGCAAAGCGATCCCGACCTGCCGTCTGGAGGACTGTGATCTCTTCCCGGCCCTCCCGGGCCTGGCGGGAGGCCGAAACCGAGAGAACCGAGGGGTCGCTGGCTTCGCCCAGGCGGTTGCGAAAGGGGTTTTCAAAGCCGTACAGTCGGCGGGCTGCATCGCGCAGGTCCGAAAGGTTTCGTCCCAACTCCCGCCAGGTTTGCTGCTGGAGCTCGAAGGTTTCAACTTCGCGTTCCAGCCGCTCCACGGGCCGACGCTCCAGCTTCATGAGATCCTCAATCATCTTGGAGGTATCCATGCCTTGCCGATTTGAGATGCCTGGAATGGTTATGTTTGACACGTCCCCTCCCGTGCTCTGCCGAGCACCGAACTGTGCCGCCTGGGCCTGGACCGTCTTGTCAAAGGCAAAACCGTCCTGTCTAAAGGCTAGATCGTCTCGTCAAAGAGCAACCCGATCGCTTCCCGAATCCGGATGTGTACGCGCTGAAGTTCTGCCGGCGGCAACTCCCTGATTACTGTATCGGTGTTTCGATCAATCACCTTGACGATCATCTGCCCCAGATCTTCGTTGTAAGAAAAGTTCAGCTGTTTATTGAAGTTGCGCGTGACACGCCGTAACTCTGCTATGCTTTTCCGGATCTCCTCAGGCGAGGGATGCTGTTCCCGGAGTTCGGCGGCAACTTTTTTTGCTTTCTCCCGGGCCTCATCAAGGCTGATGCGGGGCTGGGAGTTTTGCGTTCCCTGGTGCTGGTGGAGCACCGGAGTGATTTCTAAAGCCATGGGTACCTCCATGTACAAAACAGCCCGTCAGGAGGGGGGAGCGCGCGACCCCCCCCTGTGGCCGGGTGAAAGGTGACGTCCAGATCCCTCTCACCAAAAATGAACGGATTACCCGAGCAGCTGCAGCACCGACTGGGACTGCGTGTTGGCCTGAGCCAGCATGGCAGTGTTGGACTGGGTCAGGATCTGGTTGCGCACGAAATCAACAACCCCGCTGGCCATATCCTGGTCACGGATCTGTGATTCCGAGGCCGCCAGGTTTTCTGCCGCAATGGCAACACCCTGCTGGGCCGTCTCAAACCGGTTCTGGTAGGCTCCCAAGTCTGCTCGCTGACTGGAAACCTGGCGAAGCGCCGCGTCGATCATACCGATTGCCTGGTTCGCTGCGTCGGGGGTGGAAATGCTGATGATTCCGTCTTCCCCCTGAACGTTCTCCAGCCCCAGGGCCTGAGCGGTCATGGTTCCAACAAAAACCCGCTCACTCTGGTCCATGTTAGCTCCGATGTGGAACTGCATGACACCACCGGTGGCGCTGTCCCGGGCGAAGGATCCCGTAAGGATATTCATCCCGTTGAACTGGGCATGCGATGCAATCCGGTTGATCTCGTCTACCAGCTGGGAAACCTCCACCTGAATCTGCATTCGATCCTCGGCGGTGTAGATCCCGTTGGCGGACTGTACCGAAAGTTCCCTGAGGCGCTGAAGAATATCCTGCGATGACTGAAGATAGCCTTCGGTAGTCTGAATGAACGACACCGCATTCTGGATATTCCGCTCTGCCTGGTTGAGCCCGCGAATCTGACTGCGGAGCTTTTCGCTCACCGCCAGCCCGCTGGCATCGTCCCCGGCCCGGTTGATCCGCTGTCCTGAGCTCAGTTGCTCTATGGAGCGGTTCATCTCGGTTCCGCGGGAACCCAAGGTCCTGCTTGCAAACGCTGCGCTCGCGTTGTGGTTAATAATCATGTGATCCTCCTTGATACAGGTTTGCCGGCATTCGTTGCCGGAACCTTCCCGGTGAAGGAGGTCGGAGAAGTCGAGATGCGCGCTTTCTCCGAACCGTTCGCCTCACACGTGGAAGGGGCCAGGTTGACTCATCCTTGAGCCAATCTGCCCCTTCCCGCTCACCGATCAAGCAGGATCAGTTTTTCAAAGATCACGGACCGAAAGGTCCTCTTTAAAAAGTACTACGCTACCCCAACAATTGCAACACAGATTGTCCCTGGGTATTGGCCTGGGCAAGCATGGCTGTGCTGGATTGGGCCAGGATCTGGTTCTTGGTGAAGTCTACAACTTCCGAAGCCATATCCACGTCCCGGATCCGCGATTCCGCCGCCTGGAGGTTCTCCGCAGCGATATCGATTCCCTGGACCGCCATCTCCAGACGGTTCTGATACGCTCCCAGGTCGGCCCGTTGCTTGCTGACAGACCGCAGGGCCGTGTCCAGAAGGCCTATTGAGGCGTTGGCCGAGTCGGGGCTGGAGAGGGACATCATCTCCTGGTCCTGGCGCAGGCCCAGGGCTGCTGCGGTCATGGTGCCGATGTAGACGCGCTCGCGCTGATCCATGTTGGCTCCGATCTGGAAATACATCGAGGCTGTGACCACGTTGTTTCCCGTATCCCGGGCAAAGCGGCCCGTGAGGAGATTCATGCCGTTAAACTGGGCGTGGGAGGCAACCCGGTCGATCTCGTCGATCAGTTGGGAGACCTCTACCTGGATCTGCATTCGGTCCTCGGCAGTGTAGATGCCGTTGGCGGACTGAACGGCCAGTTCCCGGAGACGCTGGAGCACGTCCTGAGACGACTGAAGGTGCCCTTCTGTGGTCTGGATCAGCGAGATTCCGTCGGCGGCGTTCCGCGAGGCCTGGTTGAGGCCGCGGATCTGGCTGCGCATCTTCTCGCTCACGGCAAGACCACTGGCATCGTCGCCGGCTCGGTTAATCCGGAGCCCCGAGCTCAGTTTTTCGATGTTTCCCTGCACATCCTGGGTGGTAATACCCTGGCGGCGCTGGGCGAACATGGCGCTCATGTTGTGATTAATAATCATTTTTACGTCCTCCCTGAACGTTGTTTTCTTCGGGCTTCCGTGCCCGGGCGCTGAAAGAAAGCATTTTTCCCGACGGTACCGATTTTTTGATCAATCGGGCTAAAGGCCGCTCTCTCGGCGCCGATAATCTAGATTAGGGGAGGCCTGGCTCTTCGGGGCCAGCGAAAAAAACAGGGACTCCCCTATGTTGGTCTATCGGTGGGGAGGGGAATAAACTTAAGGGGTCGAGAGAAATTTTCTCCCGGCTGTCGTTGCGTTATCCCAGAAGTGCCTGATATTGAAGCGCCACGGGGTCTTCCGGCTCCAGTTCCAGAACGGTGTTGAAGTAGCGCCGTGCCTCGGGAATGTTTTCTTCTTTCATGGCAAGGACGCCCAGGTTCGACATGATCTTGGTGTTGTCCGGCTCCTGGTTCAGGGCTTCGATCAGAAGGCGCCGGCTTGTGCTGAAATCGCCCAGCTCCATCCGGCAGATGGCGAGTTCGTTCAGGGTGTCGGCGGTGTTGCCCCCCAGGGAGCGGGCTTTTTCGAAGGCTTCGGCGGCCTGGTCAAAGTGGCTTAGTCTTCGGTGGCCCCAGCCCAGGAGAAACCAGCCGTTCCATGCCTGGGGGTGAGTCTGGAGGAACTCCGTGATGTGGCGGATTCCTTCTTGTTCGCGGCCTGCCTTGATGCACTCGAAGGCTTCCCTGAAGAGGCGGTCCGTGGTGCTCTGGGAATCGATCTCGGCAAGAATCTTTTGCACCCTGGTGACAGCCTCGTCGTCCTTGTCCTGGTTGTATTCCAGGAAGAACTCCAGACGGCGTTTTGCCTCTTCCACGCGGTAGAGGCGCAAAAAGAAGAGCCCTGCGTTGAGGTGAACCGAGGGAGGGAGCTCTGCATCCCGGGCGATGAGGTCCTGATAGATGGCGCAGGCCCGGGTGCGGCAACTTTCGGCGGCGTTATCTTTTCCGATCTTCTGGAGCGCATCGGCGCGCTGTTCCAGGGTGAGGGCCAGATTCACCGGCCCCTCGATTCCCTCAGGAACCAGCCCCGAGAGGGCTCGGAAGATTTCCTCGGCCAAATCGAAGTTCTCGTTGCGGGCGTTGATGATTCCCGTTTCGGCCAGCTCCTCCACCAGACGGGGGCGGACTTCTCCGAGAAAGTTCCGGTACAGGGGGGCGTCTTCGTGATCCGGTTTGTAGGCCAGAACCTTGAGCATGCCCGCCAGGATCATCTCCCAGGTCAGCTCGTCGAGATTCCAGGAGTCAGGGGTTCCCGAGGTTTCTACCGGCAGCAGTACCGCCGGGTCCAGTAGTGCCGCTCCGGCTGTTCCGGTGGTTTCTGTCAGGGACCGGGCAACTTCATCGGGAAGGGAGATTTCATCGGGAAGGGAGATAAAGACGACGTTTTTCAAGGGATCGGTATCGTGAGTTTCCATAAGGTCTGCTCCAGAAAGGTGTTATTGGGTTGATGCGCCTGAATCGTGGGGTGTCCCGGCTGCCGGAGCAGGGGATGCTTTGGGTGAGGGGCTTTTGACAAAGCGCAGATAATCGTTGAGCCGAAGTTTGTAGGTCATGGGGATTTTTGTTTCTTCATATTGTATGGCGTAGGCGGCCAGGTCAGAACGGCCTTCCACGGGCTCAAAGCGGACGATTTTTGCGGGGATGACCACCTGCTCCTCGGGTTCTTCGAAATCCAGGCGTATCAGTGCCGGCCGGTTCACCAGGAATTGAGGAACTCCCTGCATGATTACCTTTGCACCGCCGAAGGATATATCCCGGATCAGCCCTTTTCGGGGAACCTTGTCCACCTCGATATAGGCGCCCTTGCTGCTGAGGCCAAGTTTCTTCTGCACATCGGGGGAGATGATGATCCGCTCCTCCCGTCGGCGCTGGGAGGAAATTGTTGCCGAGAGGAGGTTTCCCAGGCGCTCGATCAGATCGTCGGGAGGGCGCTGGGTGTAGTGGAGGGTGATGAAGCTCAGACCCTTTGAGGGATCTCCGTAGGGTGAGAATCCTGTGATTCGGGCTGTGACGAAGAAGGCCAGGGGGTCTGTTTTTTCCCGCTGGATAAAGCTGAACCTGAGGGACACCATGTTCTTTGATTTGCTCAGGGCTGCTTTCAGGGAGGGTTGAAGGGTGGTGATAACCCGGGCGCCGGTCATGGAGCTGGAATAAACGATACATGGCCACTGATATCCCAGGCACTTGATGAAAATCTGTTTTGTATTGAGAAAGAGGGCCTTGATGATTTCCTGGGTGAACGTTACTTCTGTGTGCTCGAACTCTTGATAGTATCGTGTGATCTGTTGACTGGTAGTGAGCGCCATGGGTGGGTACCACGGTACGCTATTCATGGGGGGATGTCAACTGAAATGGTTGGGTGGATAGGTAGTAGAACAGTCAGGATCAGGGGGAAGGTTCTGGAAGGATCTCGTCGATTGACTGAAGCAGGCGGTGGGCGATCTCTTCGATCTCCCCGACATCTTCGGAGCTCGCCCCTTCGGAGCGGCTCCGGAATAGTTCATCCGTCACGACCAGGGCCGCGAGGATCGACTTTTTCAGGGGGTCTCGGGTAGCAACCGTTTCCTCAATCTCCTGAAGCCGATCGCGGTAGTAACTGAGGATCTCCTCAAGGTACTCCGGTTCTTCGTCGGACTGTATCTGGAAGGATGTTCCCAGCAAGTCGATCCTCATCATCGTGGACATCTGATCAGAAGATATCCAGTTCGGGCCCGGTCTGGTGAGAATCGCTGCTTTCATCAGGTCCGGCACCGAAGGAATCCCCTTCCTGGCGGTGATCTTCTTCGGAGTGAGCATCGCCGTGGCGATTTGTCTCTTCGTTGTAGTCACCGTGGTGATCATCACCATGGAATGCGGATGCTTCGTGGGGGTCGGTCCCGGGTGCTTCGGAGTCGGCGGTTTCACTCCCGGCAACTTCCGGATTGGTGTCGCCCTGGTCAGCCCCGTCATTCATCAGTTCCTGATGTTCGTCCTGATCCTCATCCTCTTGCAAGGGTTCCCCGGACTGAGAAACTGACTCCGGTTCGGACGGTATATCTACCTCGATCTGGCGACCTTCCGTTCCTTCTTCTCCCAGGGTGTCTTCAACCTCATCGAGCCGTTGAAGGGCGCTGAGGATTCCTGCTTCGATCTCTTCCTGACTTGAGGCGTACCCTTCAAGGCGTGCCTCAAGGTCGGATATCCGGTCTTGATACGTCTGGAGCTCTTCACGGAGGGTCGTGTTTTCCGCCTGCAACTCGCCTACCCGGGTGATTACCTTTTGTACGCGTTGTTCCAGGAGGCGAACCTGTTCGATTTTAATCATGGGATCCTTTCCGGTTATCCTGTAAGGACCGCGCTCAGCCGTCGAGCTGAGCGCGAGAGGCGGATACGAGCTGGTTAAAAGCGTCGCGGTCTTCAACAGCCAGGTTTGAGAGGGCTTTTCTGTCCATCTGGATGTCGGCTTTGCGGAGCCCTTCCATGAAGCGGGAGTAGGTTACGCCCTCGGCCCGGCAGGCTGCACTGATTCGGGTGATCCAGAGGCGACGGAAGTCCCTCTTGCGGGCTTTTCGGTCCCGATAGGCGTATTCCAGCGATTTGGACAGGGCGTCCTTGGCGGTGCGGAAGGCGTTTTTCCTTCGGCCCCAATAACCTTTTGTTTGCGAAGTGATCTTCTTGCGACGATCCTTGCGCCGCGTTCCGTCTACTGCTCGTGGCATGGTGTTTCTTCCTCTTCTCTCTCAAATCTCTCGGGTGTAACCGGGATTAGCCCTTGCCAAGCAGGGCCCGGGCCCGCTTTTCTTCGGCAGGACTCAGGATACCTGTTTTGCGCAAATTGCGTTTGCGCTTCGTTGACTTCTTGGTAAGAATGTGGCGCAGTCCCTGCTTCTTGTACTTTACCTTGCCGCTCCCCGTCAGAGAGAAGCGCTTCGCCGCAGCGCGGCGGGTTTTCATTTTTGGCATGCGATGCTCCTGATCTTTATTTACCCTTGGATCCCGGTGAAAGAATCATCGACATGAAACGCCCCTCCATCATCGGTCTTCGGTCAACCACGTGGGGTGTATCGAGCAGGCCGAGAATCCGGTCGAGGACGAGTTTTCCCCGGTCGGTGTGGGCGAGCTCTCTTCCCCGGAAGCGGATTGTTACCTTAACCTTGGAGCCTTGCTCCAGAAACTCTTTGATCTGTCGGGTTTTGAACTCAAGATCGTGGATTTCGATCTTGGGCTGCATCCTGACCTCTTTCAGTTTCAGGAGCTTCTGTTTCTTTCGGGAATCCCGGGCGTTTTTCTCCTGTTCAAACTTGAACTTTCCATAATCAAGTATTTTACAAACCGGAGGTTTTGCCTGGGGCGCAACCTCGACCAGGTCGATGTCCTGATCTCGCGCCATCTTCAGCGCCTCAATGGTAGGGACAATGCCTAGCTGTTGTCCGTCGCTTCCTACCAGTCGAACCTCTCGCACCTTTATAGCTTCATTGGTGCGTAAATCTTGTTTGGCCAATATACCTCCCGCAATGTGAATGCTTGATTACTGGTCAGAAACCATAGCATTGCCCGGGAAAAGAGTCAAATCCTTAGAGCGGGGTCCGGGGAATATTTCTCTGCTTTCGCGGTCTTCTTTCAACTTTTTCCGCTTCTCTTGTCCCCGGGGGCATTTTAGAAGCTGGCCAGGTTGTGAAAGAAGCGTCGAAGATGGCGTTAAACAGTTGCCCTGCTGTCCGGGTTTGTTTCTGGTCAGCGCTGGATCAGGCAGCACACGTCAGTGGCCAGGAGGTTTGGCCACAGCGGGGGTATCGGGTTTTTCCGGTGGAGAAAGAGTTCCTTGGTGATGCGGATGTGTTTCTCGCGACAGAGCTCCCGGAAGTCCTTGTGGGTGAAAAAATGGATGTTCGGGGTGTTGTGCCAGCTATAAGGAATGTTGCGGTTCACGGGCATTCTCCCGCCAAGGCCCAGCTGAAAGCGGTTGAGCAGATAGGCAAAGTTGGGGTAGTTCACGATTCCCCGGCGACCCACCCGAATGATTTCTTCCAGAAGGTGAGCCGGGTTACGGACTTGCTGCAATGTCCGGCTGAGGATGACGTAGTCGTAACTTCCCGAAGGGTGGTCCTTCAGCCCTTCGTCGAGGTCACCGTGAAACACGCTGATTCCCTTTCGGATGCACTCCTGGATCGATCGGTCGTCGATGTCGACGCCGCGGCCGATCACCTGCTTCTCCTGGGCCAGACGTTTCAGGAGGGTGCCGTCGTCGCAACCCAGGTCCAGGACGGTCGATCCCGGCTCCACCATGGCAATTATATGGTCAAAAACACTCACGAGGTTCCTCCTTCCAGAAAAGCGCTAATGAGATCGCGCTGCAGGTGTGATTCCAGCAGAAAGGAATCGTGGCCGTAGGGGCTGTTAATCTCGTTGAAAGAGACATCCTTTCCCGCCCGGGCCAGGGCATAGACGATTTCCTTGGATTGATCCGTGGGAAAGAGCCAGTCCGAAGAGTAGGAAAGGACGAGGAACCGGCTGTCGGTTCGGGCCAGGGCCGCTTCCAGGCCGTCCCGGGAGGCCCCGGCATCGTAATAGTCCAGGGCTTTCGAGAGGTAGATGTAGCTGTTTGCATCGAAACGGTCCACGAACTTTTCTCCCTGGTATTCCAGGTAGCTCTCCACGGCAAATTGATCCTGAAGATCGAGGTGTTTCTCCTCGCCCTGGTGGGTTTCCTGAAGCCGGCGGCCAAACTTCCGGCGCATCGATTCTGACGAGAGATAGGTAATGTGGCCCACCATGCGGGCGATAGCGAGGCCTCGGGAGGGTTGAGGGCCGTCGTAGTAGTTCCCCTTGTTCCAGTTGGGATCCGAGGTGATGGCGTTGCGCCCCACGGCGTTGAAAGCAATACCCTGGGCGCCAAGGCGGTGGGTGGATGCCAGAAGAATTGTTTGCTGTGCGATCCCGGGATAGCGTATGGCCCATTCCAGGGCCTGCATCCCACCCATGGATCCTCCTGCTGTGGCGTGGAGACGGTCTATACCCAGTTGCCGCAGGAGCTGGCGCTGGACCTCCACCATGTCCCCGATGGTGACCGTGGGAAAGGACATCGCCCAGGGGATGCCTGTGGTGGGGTTCTTTGAGCCGGGGCCGGTGGTGCCACGGCACCCTCCCAGGACGTTCGAACAAATCACGAAGAACTTGTTCGTGTCGAAGGCCCCTCCGGGGCGGACCATATCGTCCCACCAGCCGGGGTGACGGTCCCGGGGGGTGTGGAGGCCGGCCGCATGGGCGTCACCGCTGAAGGCGTGAAGAAGAAGAATTGTGTTGTCCCTGTTCTCGTTCAGTTTCCCGTAGGTCTCGTACTGGACCACCACTTCCGGCAGGGTTTTCCCGCTTTCCAGGGGGAATCCTCCGGGGGGAATCTCAAGTTGAATGGTTCGGGGGACAACCAGACCGTTGGGTGATTGTTCCACAGTGCCTCCTTCGTATCGGGTAAGAACCTACTTCCTTGCTTGTCTTCTATGCAAGAGGAATGATACCGTAGCTGTTGTTATGGTGACCTTTCTTCTTTTTTCGGCGCCTCTGGCAGCCGTTGTAGCGGGGCTGCTTCTGGCCGATCGGGTTTCTCCTGGTGATGCCCCGTCGGCTGATTTACGCTATCTCCTGGTTCGCTATGCTGTGTTGCCGGGGATTTTCATCTTTGTCGCGATGTTTCTGGTGCGGATGGCCGTCCAGTGGAGTATCCCCTATCAGTATAGCCTGGGGGGGCTATTCCTCTATCATTTGATTGTGGAATATGCGGTGTGGGCCTGTCTGGCGGCGGCCGCGGCCTGGATCGTCGTTCATCGTGTGCCTGAAAAAACCCAGCGCGAGCGCTACCTGTTGTACCTGGGGTTTTTTGCCACCGTTTTCTTCCTGGTCGCGGTAACCGATGTGATCCTTCATGACGGGTTCTGGACTGTTTATCCTCTGGTGGTGCTGCCCCTGCTTCGGCTGGGTGTCGTTTTGGTGATGCCTCTCGTGCTGGTTCTTGGTCTGGGCCGGGAGGGCGATCTTCGGCTCTGGGCGGTTCCTCCCGTCTATCTTCCGGCGGCGGCGATGGTGGCGGCTTTGTTCGAGTGGTTGAGACCCCTTCAGGCCTTCGCCTTGCTTCTGCTGGTACTGATCCTCACGGGAGGGGTCTTTTATGGTGTACTCTTCTCCGGTGCCCCCAGGAAGGGCTAGGCAATTTGCTTCGGCAGGGGTCATTCTGTGGGTCCTGTCTCAGGCGATCTTCCTCATGGGGTGTGCTCCGACCGACCTCCATGTCCCTCCCGTGTTCGAGAATACCCCTCTTCAGGATGACCTGGATCAGGAGGTTCGCCGCAGCGGGACAACCCTGCGGGTTCATTTTGGCTGGGGAGATGAGCCCGGCGAAAAGGGAGAACTCCGGGCTCACGCCTTCCGGCGGCGCCCTCTTTTTTTCCTCCCCCGTTCAAATCCTGCACTGGAATCCTCATCGGCTACAGAAGGTCTCCGCGCCCGGGGAGGAGTTCCCCCTGAAGGGATTGCGCTCCTTCCCGATCCCGATCGGCAGGAGGCGCTCCGGGATGCTCTGGTCTGGTTGCAGGAGGGGCGTGATGGTCCCTCGCTGGTGGTGGTCCTGGGGGAGTCGTCGTTGTCCCCGCAGGAGCTGGATTCGCTTGCTCTCCTGGCCGGAGAATCCCTGCTGATCCTCGAAGAGGATACGGACGCATCCCGGATAGTCGGGGAGATAGTCCGCAGGGCAATCGGGAACTCCGATAACTCGGACAACGCCGATGAAGGTGGGGTCACGGGCCTCCTCGTGCTCGGGGGAGCGAATTCCGCAGGGGTTCTCCGGCATTTGCCCGAGGCCTTTCTGCGGGAGGGGCTGGCTGTCCCCGAGGTGGTAACGGAAAGTCTCTTTCGCGCCACAGCATCGCGGTTAAGGACGGCGGGGCTTCCTCTGGCCGGAGCGATTGTGCTGGACCTGGCGCGGGCCTTGAAGGAGCAGGTTTCCAGGGAACTTCCGGGAAAAAGCGGTGAAATTATTTACGTGCCTGCAGTGTTTTACCGATACTGACCGAAAGGGCTGGTTGATATACCAAGACTGTTTGACAAAGCAGGGAGGGCATTCCTATAATGCCCTAGGACGGTGAAAATCTCTTCCCTCTGGTGAGATACAAGATAATGCGGTAAGGAGTAGATACATGAGTACAGGTCGCCTGCTCGGTTTTAGTCTTGTCGTTGCGCTGTTGGTGCCCACACTATCGTTTGCGCAACAGCAGGCAACGACCAACTTTCAGACAATTGTGATAGAAGACTTCGACACCCCCGGGGAGAGCCCCTGGATCGTACGGGCTGGAAAGTTCATCGCCGAGGGGTACCCTCGGGTATCCTTTGTCAGAACCTTTCCCGAAGCGCTCTACCGGCGGGAGCCCGAGGGGCGGGAACTTCGTGCTCTGGGTGTCCAGGCCGCATTTGATCGCCAGGGGTACAACTTTCTGGAGTTCATTCCCGTTGAGCCTGGTGAGGATGGTGAGCAGGAACCACGGGGAATCCCCATTCCCGGCCGGGTCCGCTTTCTTGATATGTGGGTCTGGGGTTCCAACTTTGATTACTACATGGATATCCACCTTCGTGATTATCGAGGCATGGTCCATGTCCTCAAGCTGGGTGACATCAACTACCGGGGCTGGAGAAACCTTCGCGTAGAGATTCCCACCTGGATACCCCAGGAATCACGGTACATGGCGGAGATCCGTGGCGGAGAGTTTGCGTCGGACCTTCGGGGGCTGGAGCTGGTCAAGATCGTGCTCTGGACCCGTCCCCGGGAGCGGGTGAACGGCTTCTTTGTGTATCTGGACGAGATTAAGGTGGAAACTGACCTGTACCGCGATCCCTTTGACGGAGAGGATCTCCGGGATCCTGATTTTGTTCGGGAGATGTGGGCTGAAGGCGAGGGAATGTAAGCGATGAAGAAAACAAAACTGCTTGTTGGTGTGATGCTGTGCGGATTGGTTTGGGCCGTGACTGCCCAGGAGACCCTTCCTGACCCGGCGGGGATTGGCGTCGATGCTGCGCAGCAGAACCTCCAGGAGATTTCGATCGACCGGTTCGAGGATCCGGGGTTCTGGATTCCTTCGGTAGCCGCCGATGTGGGAGTTGTCATGCATCGCCGTGTTGCGGGAGGCCCGGCAGACAAGGAGCCCATTCCCGGCGAGGTAGAGGCGGGGATCGAGGTTGTCGACGACTACGTGATCGGTGTTCGGACCGATTTCTATCGCCGGGGAGCCGCTACAGTCTCTCTGCGTCCTGTGCGTCCCCTGGCGGTGCCCGGGATCGTGAAGACCCTCTCGGTGTGGGTGGTGGGCCGTAATTTCAACCACGAACTGAGCATTGTTATCGAGGATTACTTCGGAAACGTGAACGTCCTGCCCATGGGGAGGCTGAACTTCAGCGGCTGGAAACAACTGACCGTGGCTGTTCCTCCCTCGGTGGTTCAACGGAATCCTCATTACAACACCGAGACAGGAATCAGAATACGAGGTTTGGTGGTTAACACCTTTATTCCCGAGACCTACGGTAGTTACTACGTTTATTTTGACGATCTCCGAGCGGTGACGGATCTTTTTGCCGAAGAGAGTCGGGATCCCGACGATATGATCGATAACTGGTAAGCACCAGTAAGCCATGGCAAGCAAAAGAGCCTCCTCGGGGGCTCTTTTTTTATTTCTTTTTTAAGGGGGCTGGTTTGCAGGAAAGAGGCGAATTTCTTGGCAACGCCTTTCAGTTTTTGCGGAAGGCCTATTTTTTTCAAAATCTGTCGGATCAGCTTCTGGAAGAGATCCTGGGGGCCTGCGAGAAGCAATCTTTCTCTGGTGGTTCTGTCATCTTTCGTGAAGGAGAGCAGGGAGATTGTCTCTTCATCGTCATGACCGGGTCCGTAGAGGTCTGGAAGAACCACGGTTCTTCCGGGGAAAATCTTCTGGCAGAGTACGGGCCTGGCCGGTTCTTCGGAGAGATGGCCCTGGTGGACAGTCTCCCTCGCAGTGCCACGGCGGTCGCCAGGGCTTCGGTAGAATTACTCTCCCTTTCGCGAGATATCTTTCAGGGCCTGGTAGAGCGCTTCCCCAGGCTGGCTTTGGCCGTCATGCGATCTCTCTCGGCGATCGTCCGCGAGAGCAACGACAGTTTTGTGGCTGATCTGAATCACCGCAATCAGGAATTGTCCCGCGCCTACGATCAGCTTGAAAAAGCACAGCAGGAAATCCTTCACCATGAGCGCCTTTCCAACCTGGGGAAAATGTCCGATATGATTCTTCACGACATCCGAAACCCCGTAGCTGTTCTGAAGGGCTATGCCTCCATGCTGGAACACGTGGCTGACAATCCCGATCGTGTTCGTGACTTTGCCCGCCGTGTCTCCAGGGAAGCGGAGCGGCTTTCCCACATGGCAGGCGAGCTGCTGGATTATACCCGCGGTGAGGTGCGGCTCGATATGTCGGTGGTAGCTCCCTCACTGGTGATCTCCGAAGCGATCGCCTGCGGGCAAGAGTATTTCCGGACCTCAGGGGTAACGGTGGAAACCGTTATTGAGGAGGATGTTCCCATCGTCGTTGATTTCCACAGAATGGTGAGGGCTCTTCTGAACCTCCTCGACAATGCGCGAAAGGCCTGTGCGTCGGAAGGAACGATTCAGATCAGGGTTCTTCGTCAGGAGCGGTCAGTCACCTTTGAAATTCAGGATAACGGAGTGGGAATGGCCCCCGACGTTCTGGACCGGGTCTTTGAGCCCTTTTTTACCCGTTCTGCCGGAGGAACCGGCCTGGGGATGGTGGTGGTAAAAAATGTTGTCGAGGCCCATGGGGGGGCCTTGCAGATTCGGTCGCAGGAGCAGCAAGGCACGTGCGTCACGATAATCCTTCCGGGGACCTACTGAGGCAGGTCGCCCAGGAGGGTTTCCAGATTTTCCGAGACCTGGTGGACAAGATCCTCCAGATTTTCTCCGCGCAGCTCCGCCGCCGTTGCGTAGGTGAAAGCCACCATGGCAGGATGATTCAGTTTCCCCCGATGGGGATGAGGAGCGAGAAAGGGAGCATCTGTTTCGAGGAGCAACCGCTCTTTGGGGACGCAAACCAGGGCTTCCCGGAGCTCCCGGGCCGAGGGGAAGGTGATGTTTCCGGCAAAGCTGATATACATGCCTGCATCAACAAAGGATTTCACCCAAGTTGGGGATGAGCTGAAGCAATGCATGATTCCGCCTCGGGAGAGAGCTGCCTTTTTCAGGGCCTCCAGGCAGTCCTGATCAGCTTCGCGGTTGTGAACGATTACCGGCAGGCCATGGCTGGATGCCAAGGCAAGTTGAGCATCGAAAATCTCCTGCTGCCGTTCCCGGGGCGCATAGGTTCGGTACCAATCCAGACCTGTCTCGCCCAGAGCTGAAAATGGTTCCTGTGAAAGTTTGTGGTCGATCAGGGCCAGGGCCTCACGCCAGTCTTCGCGGCAGGATGCCACCGGATGAAGGCCGCAGGACCGGTAAAGCGCTGGATAAATCCGGGGCAGGTCTCCGGTCTTGTCGGTGTCCTCGGGGGTGATCGCCACGTCCATGAGGGGGCCCATCCCGAGGTTGCGAAGTTCACGCAAGAGCTTCCGGGGATCAAGCCCCTGGTCTGCCAGGGCCTGGCTGTGAAAATGGCTGTCGCTCATGCCGGGTATCCAGGGAGTTTCCCGGGAGACCCGGGATATATCCAGGGGAGTCTTTTTCATACGAAACCCAGTATTCAGTATCCTCCCGCTTTCAGCAACCACTGACCCGGCGGTTCAGTGTGCCCGCCGGGTCCGGGCCATGCCGGGGAAAGGGCAATATTCAAATGGCCGAAGCGAAAACTCCCCCCTCAATGTACATGGTGTATGTGGACAGAAAAGATTTTTCAAAAAAACCGGGATGCCCCGGTGCTTTTCTTTGGTCTTCACGAAAATCATGGTCTCTCATTGAGGAAAGAGGAGGAAGAATGTATCGGTCTTATCGTCATGGTATTGTCCCTGCGGTGCTGATTGGAGTGACGCTAG
Organism: Alkalispirochaeta americana; assembly: GCF_900156105.1. NCBI lineage: Bacteria > Pseudomonadati > Spirochaetota > Spirochaetia > Spirochaetales > Spirochaetaceae > Alkalispirochaeta > Alkalispirochaeta americana. Next base: position 44,312 of record NZ_FTMS01000017.1, on the reverse strand, counting down.
TGCTTGCTGGTTGTCAAAACCCCTTCAAGGCCGATGGTTCCAGGAGTTCTCCCTCACCCTCGGGAGGATCGCTAACGGTCTCTCTTGAGACCTCCCTCGTCTCCGGTGCTACGATCCTTCCCGAGATAGAAATGGAGATCGAGGCCTATCGTGTTCGCGTGAATGGACCCGGGCCTGTCCAGAGCAACCGGATTAATTCATCCCGTACAACGGTTACCTTCTCGGATCTTGCGCAGGGTGATTGGACAGTTACCGTCAAGGCGGAAAACTCCGACGGGGTGGTTGTCGCCTATGGATCTGCGACGGTTGAGGTTGAATCGGGCGCGACCGCGAAAGCCGATGTAGCCCTTTATCCCCTGGAGGGATCGGGAACCTTGAATATTTTCATCAGCTGGCCACAGGAATCCCTGGATAGCCCGGTGATAGAAGCGTCTCTTGTACCGGCGGGAGGATCAGAGCATGACATCTCCGGTTCCTTCGTAATCAGCCCCACCGATGCCGAGGCCAGTTATACCGGTCTATGGGACACCGGATATTATACGCTGAACCTTTTGCTAAAAGACGGGGACCACGTGGCCTGGCCGTTACACGTTGCTGTGCGGATTATTGAGGGAGAGGAATCGTCGGGGGTGTTTCCCCTGACCGAGGATGATCTTCTGATATACGGTGAGGCTCCTCCGCCTCCTGGGGCGATTCTGGTGAACCTTGGGGGCGACCTGAACAACCCCTATAATATTGCGCTCGACGGTCTTGTTGAGAACATTGATCACGGAGAGGTCGTGACCATAGAGATGACTCTGGATCCTGCCTCGGAACCCGATGAAATCAGATGGTACCTGAACGGCATGGTCATACCGGGTGAGACGGGGCGATCCCTCAGGATCGGGCCATCGGGGGTTGCCTCGACTCCCGGAACCTACTGGCTCTCCCTGGTGGTCTCCAGGGGTACCATGATCAGTTCCCGGCGGGTTCGATTCGAGGTCAACCCTGTTGGCCCGTATCGAGATCTTTCCGATATTGATTTCCGGGAGATGGTCTCTGTTCCTGGTGGTGTCTTCCGACAGAGATCGGAAGGGGAACAGAACAGCTTTGACCATAGCATATCGAGCTTTGAAATAGCCCGCTATCAGGTAACCTACGAGTTATGGTACACCGTCAGGCGGTGGGCTGAGGATAATGGATATGGTTTCGCCCGGCCGGGGCGTGAAGGAAGCCGTGGCAGGACAGGAGGGCAGCCCACCGCGCAGGGGCGGCACGAGCCTGTTACCATGATTAGTTGGCGTGACGCGATTGTCTGGATGAATGCCTACAGTGAGATGTCAGGCTTGAGTCCGGTGTATTACGAGGATCCGGAACGGACCAGACCCATACGGGACTCGAGGGCAGGCAATGGTATCCAGGGTGGTGAAGGGGCGATCGATAATCCATACCTGGACCGGTCCGCAGGAGGCTATCGATTGCCCACCGAGGGAGAGTGGCAGTATGGGGCGAGCTATCAGGACGGAACCAACTGGACCCCCCACAATTATGCATCGGGTGCACGGGCTGATCATGCTGACCCGGCTGCCACCGGAGCGGTCGCGTGGCATGCAGGCAACAGTGATACCGGTGAGGGGAAAAAAACCCAGCCGGTGGGAACAAAAGAAGCCAACCAGCTGGGGATTCATGATATGAGCGGGAATGTTTGGGAGTGGGTCTGGGACTGGAGGGCAGAGTATCCTGGGGAATCACAGGTTGACTATCGGGGGCCGTCCTTTGGGGGGGCGCGTGTTCTCCGTGGCGTCGGATGGGATGATACGGTTCCTGTGACGGTTGGTTTTCGCCACGAAGATTATCCCTGGAATGCCCGTGGCTTCGGTGTTCGGCCTGCCCGAACGGTCGATCTGTCCTACGGTATCGGTGACTTTGGCCCTGCGGGCGGACGGATAGCCTACGTAGACGAAGCAGATGATTTTCCCTGGACCTATCTTGAAGCGGCTCCAGCCGGGACGGAGTGGTCCGGGAAGCCCTGGGGCGGCTATGCAACGGAAGTGGGTCTCCAGGCCCGGGGCACGGCAGTTGGCACGGGAGCAAGCAACACGGCAGAAATAGTACACACCTTCGGGGATGTGGAGCCCCGTAATAACAGGAGTGATTACGCTGCGAGGCTTGCCCATGATCTGATTGTGGAGCGTAACGGAACGATCTTCGACGATTGGTTCCTTCCTTCCCGGGATGAATTGAATTTGATGTACGAGAATCTGCATGCCCAGGGTCTGGGAGGATTTGGCGACGTAAACTACTGGAGTTCCTCCGAGATCAGTAGCCTCGATGCCTGGCGCCAGAGCTTCGATGACGGGGATAGGGGGGAGCTCGGTAAAAGCCAGATCCGACGGGTTCGGGCCGCCCGGGTCTTTTAAATGGGCCGTGTTCGGGGCGGTATCACCCGGGCCCGGCGCGCCTGCTGTGCCGGGCCTGTCTCGGGTTATCTCCGGGGCCTACTCAACCTTGAACTTTTCCAGCTCCTGATTGAGCGCCAGGATGGTCTCTTTGGTGGTATTGCTCAACTCCCGGGCCGTCTGGACGGCCCGGGTTATTTCCTGGGCTCCCAGGGCAACGCTCTCGATTCCCTGGGTGACCTCGAGGGTCACGTCTCCCAGGCGCTGGCTTTCCTGGATGACCTCGGTGCTTCCCGACATTATTTCCACAGCTCCTGATTGCACCTGGGAGGTGATCTCGTTGAGAAGACCAATGGCCCGGAGTATTTCCTGGCTTCCTGCGCTCTGCTCGTCCATGGCGTTGCGTATGCTTGCCTCCCGTTCCGAGACCGTCTGTATTCGCTGGTCGATATCAGAAAACTGAAGAAGAACCTCCTCGGTGGCCCCGACGCTGAGGGCTACCGATTCCTTGATCTTTTTGAGTTCGCTGGAGATCATTTTTGCTTGCTTTGCCGATGATTCGGCCAAGTTTCTGATCTCCTGGGCTACTACAGCAAAACCTGCTCCGGATTCACCGGCGTGAGCCGCCTCGATGGCAGCGTTCATGGAGAGTAGGTTGGTTTGCCGGGCAATATCCCCGATGACGGAGCTTATCTTGATCAGCCCCTCGGAGTCTTTCGAGACCTTTCGGATCTGTTCCGCCACAGAGGAGAGGTCGTTTCGGCCTTTTTCCGATGCCTGGGTGAGCATATTAACGTTCTCGGCGTTTTTCCCCAGATTGGCCGTGACCGAGGATATATTGGCCAGCATCTCTTCCACCGCTGAGGATGATTGCGTAACACTCGCGGCCTGTTCATCGATTCGGTCTTTCAGGGCAGAGATCGTTCTGGTTATTTCCTTCATCGTGGAGGTGGTCTCCTCGACGTTGGATGCCTGGTCGCAGGTTTTTGCCTTGATCTCCTGGAGGGTGCTGCTGGCCTGCTGGACCGCCGCCGATGACTCCTCCATGTTGGCTGCAAGATCATCACCGGTGCTTTGCAGAACCCGGGACTGAGTTTTTACTCCGACCACCAGGCTCTGTACCTTCTTCAGTGTCTCGTTGAAGTGGGTGGCCATCTCTGACAGTTCATCGTTACTGGTGCTCTCTATTCGTTGGGTGAGGTCTCCTGCTCCCAGGGATATCTCCTGCAACAGTTGTACTGTCTTTTTGATGGGCGAAGATATGCGGCGGTTCATGACAAATCCCAGAAGGAGTATCGATCCGGCAAGGACTCCCAGGGCCAGAAGGATGCCCCGGGCCAGACTCCGGGTAACCGGAACGGTGAGATGCCACAGGGGTGTGTCCAGTGCGATAACCAGCCCTGTAGATGCGATGGGAGCGTAGACAACCAGAGCGTTTCCTTCCTCGAAGAGCGCTTCCTGCCCTTCTTCAGGGCCGCGGGCAAAGGGGCGTGTTCCGGTGCGGCTGGTGTCGCTGCTGATTATGGCTTCGCCCTCCCGGGAGAGTAGCGTAAGGGTATAATCAGAGATCAGGTCTATCTCTATCCGGGAAAAGTAATCGGTTAGCTCTTCCAGGCCGATATCGATGGTGACTACACCGGTCTTGTCTCTCCCCTGCATCAGGGCAGAAGTGGCGGTAATCATGGGAACACCGGTGACGGCGTCCTCGTAGAGATCGCTCCAGACAACGGTCTGGTTGGTCGCTATCCCATCGTTCCGATACCAGTCAAATTGGGTGTGGTCGTTTTCTTCGTTGCTGTATTCCCAGGTGAGGAGAATATCATCACCCTCCTTATACCAGAAAGGGCCAAAGAACTTCTCGTCGGGAATCGTGTAGTACTCGAGCCAGTAGCCACCACCGACGATGAGGTCCCGTGCGGCGATTTGGGTCCGGCTGATTCTTTCCAGTGTTTCCAGGTCTTCAAAGCCCAGTTCGTTAATTATCGCGGCGTACTGCTCGGTGAGGATTTCCACAGGTGCGAAGATGGTTCCATAGACGCTGTAGGATTCCTTTTGAATCTCGTGGAAAAGACTGGAGCGGATCGTTCTGAGGGTTTCCCGGTAGTGGCCCGGAAAGATTACACCCAAAAGCAGGGCGGTCATGGCGAGGAATATAATACCGGCCAGAGAGACGATTCGAACTGTCATGGTTTTGCGGCGCTTCAAGGTGTTCCTCCTTGTGAGGAGTTGCCTGGGGTGATGCAGGACAGGCCTGCCTCTCAGGGCATCTTCTGCCGGATGCCACGGTACTTTCAGAGTAACACAGGGCGCCGAATTTTTCAGCGTTTCCCAAAAAACGGAAACCCTGTGATGAAATCCTGTTTTTTTTCTGGAAGGGCGTATAATGGGGGAATGGAACAAGATCGACGACAGAGCCCCCGTTATCGGCTCCGGCAATTGATACACCTTGGTTTTGGCAAAGAGACCTTTATTCCCTCCCGGGGAACGGATATCAGCACTGCGGGAATTGGTTGCCAGGTGGATGAACCTGTAGATCTTTACAGCAGGGTCTATCTGATGATTCAGCTTGGCGAAGACGACTCAACTCCGCCGATTCAGGGGGAGGGCGTTGTGCTTCGATGCAGCCCCCGCGAAGGCGGGGGCTACGATGTGGGAATCGAGTTTACCGAGGTGCTCGATTTTGATGTGGAGAAGATAGCTGCCTTCCTCGGTGCTGCTGATTAGTCCACTAGCGCTATTGCCTCAATCTCGATTGCTGCGTCCTTCGGAAGCCGGGCTACTTCCACGCAGGAACGGGCAGGGGGGGTAGGGCCAAAGTATTTCTGATAGATCTCGTTCATGGCGCTGAATTGCTCCAGATCTTTTAAGAACACCGTAACCTTGACCGTTTTTTCCAGGCTTGAGCCTCCTGCTTTCAGGAGAGCTTTCAGGTTTTCCAGAGCCTGCCGGGTCTGGTCCTGAATGTCGGGGGAGGAGATTGTCATCGTTGCGGGGTCCAATGGAAGCTGCCCTGAGGTGTATAAAAAATCACCCGCCCGCAGGGCTTGCGAGTAGGGTCCGATTGCGGCGGGAGCATCTGTCGTTGTGATGGCCTGGTGTTTCATCGGTTTCTCTCTTTCCTTCGGGGTTCTCCGCCGAGGGCCCCTCCTGCTGGATGATTCTGGAGGTTTTCTCTTTGGGTGCCTCAGGGTATCCTGTGGGACGGTAATAATTCAATCCGTCCGGGAGGTAAAGATGCTTCAGGAAGAGAGCCCCTGGTATGTGCGATTTCGTCATGAGGAGCTGGATCTTGTCACCACCACCCGGAAGAACGGTAACATGCTCTATGGTGCGACCGGCAGCTGTCTCGATACAACCGCCGTTGCCGGAAACTATCGACGTCTGGGCGAGGCCTCGGGGATTGCCCTGGAGCGGATGGTCCGTGTGCTCCTGGAGCACGGTGACAAGATCCTTGAGGCAGATGGTTCCTCAGGTGGTGAGGGTGTCTTGCCGGATCGCCAGAATCTGAAGGGCTTCGACGGACTGATCACCGGGGAACGGGGGCTCTACCTCGGGATAACCACGGCCGATTGCTTTCCGGTTGTCATACAGGATCGTCGCAAGGGTCTTTTGGGGATCGTGCACTGCGGATGGAGGGGAATCGCGCTCCGTCTGGAGGCGCAACTGTTTCGGCGGATGGTCGCTCTGGGTTGCCGTCCTGAGAATATGCGGGTGATCTATGGTCCAGGTATTTGCCCCGATTGCTACGTTCAGAGCGATGCACTTCTGAAGAGGGTTTTTCAGGATGATCTGGAATGCCCCCGGGCGGTGATTCCCCGGGGCGGGGGATACTACGGGATCGATCTGCAGAGGGCTTCTCGGGAAAACCTGCGGAGGGCCGGTTTTCCCGGGGAAATTCTGGATGCCGGTATCTGCAACTCCTGTGATCCCCGGTTTTTTTCGGTTCGCCGGGAGGGCTCCGAGACGGGGCGAATGGTTACCCTGGCTGCTCTGTGGAACGGTGCCGATCCTGCTCCTGATCCCGGGGAAAGAGCGCTTCCACCTTGGGCTGAATGACCAGTCGGCAATATCCGGCTCGGGGATTGTTCCGGTAATAATCGTGGTGGTACTCCTCGGCCGGGAAAAATCGTTCCAGGGGCACCACCTGGGTCACCGCGGGCGGCCGGGAGGGGTTTTTCGCGTTCCACTGATCCCGGGATTTCTCTGCCTGGAGGCGTTGTTCCTCGCTGGTATAGAGAAGAATCGAGCGGTACTGGGTTCCCTGGTCCGCTCCCTGACGGTTGAGTGTGGTTGGATCATGGGCTCGCCAGAAGGTGCCCAGTAGTTCTTCATAGCTGATGATCCGGGGATCAAAGGTAATTCTTACCACCTCGGCGTGTCCTGTATCGCCCCGGCAGACTTCCTCGTAGGTGGGGTCAGGCCGGGTTCCTCCGGCGTAGCCCGGCTCCACCTGAAGCACTCCGGGGAGGCGCTGGAAAATCGCTTCAAGACACCAGAAACAACCGCCTCCCAGGGTCGCTGTATCGGTGCCGGTCTCGCTCAGGGGTGATCTGGTCATGGTTTCTGCCTCCAGGGGTCGCTGTTTTCTCTATGTCTCTATGTCTCTATGTTCGTGCGCCCCTCTGGTGGGGGGCTTGAGGTTGACCGTCGGGGTGTTCCCGGCGGCCTTTCCGATGTATAAAGTACTGCCCCAAGGGCTTGCCGTCGAGGGGACTTTCGATCTCTTTTCCCCTTCGATTGACAGCGGGAGGGTTTTTGATAATTCTGGGAGAAGATCTATGAACGTTATGCATATCACTCTTACCGGGGCGGTCCTCAACTGTCTTCTGGGCGGAGTAAAGATCGCCCTGGGCATCCTTGCAGGAAGCCGGGCTCTCGTGGCCGACGGATTTCATTCTTTGTCGGACCTTATTACCGACGGCGCTGTTCTCCTGGGGTTGCATGCGGCAAGCCGTCCTCCCGATGACAACCATGCTTTTGGCCATGGCCGGTACGAGACGGTAAGCGCTCTCTTTGTGGGTGTGCTTCTGGCGGGAGCGGGGGTAGGCATCGGCTGGGACGCTGTGCAGTCTGCCCTGGGGAGTCTGGCAGGAGATGCTCCGCCACCTCCCCGACTCTACGCTGCGGGAGCTGCTTTTGTCTCCATCCTGGTGAAGGAAGGGTTGTACCAGGTAACACGCCGGGCAGGGATTGCCTCAGGAAGTCCTGCGGTAGCAGCCAACGCCTGGCACCACCGGTCCGATGCGCTTTCGTCGCTGGCAGCCTTCGCGGGGATCGTTGCGGCAGCTCTGCTGGGTCCGTCCTGGAGAATTATGGATTCCCTGGCGGCAGCCCTGGTGGCGGTGCTGATTATCGGGGTGGGGATCAAGACCTCGGTGCTGGCAATCCGGGAGATGACTGACGTGGCCCTTCCCGGGGAGGAATGTCAGCGTATTCTTGAAGATGTGGCGGCTGTTCCCGGGGTGAGCGACCCTCATAATCTCAAGACCCGAAAGCTGGGGACCACCGTGGCTGTGGAGGTTCATTTCCGTGTGGACGGATCGATCACTGTCGATGCTGGCCATTTGATCGCTACGGCCGTGGAAGCCCGGATCAAGGATCGTTTTGGCGAGGATACCCGGGTGATCACCCACGTGGAGCCCTGGAAACCGCTCCCCTCGGGGTGATGAGGGGGCGGTAGGGGCCGGTTCAGACCGCCCGGTTCAGACGGGCCGGTTCAGACGGGCCGGTTCAGCCCCTTGGGTCAGGCCGGGGCTGTGCGGCTTCTGCTGATCATTCCCATAATCCGGTAGGTCAGTTCTGCCACGGCGTAGTCGGCGGCGTGAACCCCGGGAATGGGCGCCAGTTCCACCATATCGAAGGCCACCAGATCCCTCCGGGAGGTGATCCATTCCAGAAGGCCCAGGGTCTGATACCACCCCAGGCCGCCGGGGACGGGGGTGCCTGTGGCGGGGCAGAGCGAGGGGTCAAGACCATCCACATCCAGCGTCAGGTAGATCCGGTGCGGAAAGTTTTCCGGGAAGGCGAACTCCATGGCTCCCGACGGGACCAGGTCGGGGCCGTCGCACCAGGTCAGGGAGGGGCCCGCTGTCCGCCGCCGGTAGTCAGCCTCTTCGGTACAGAGGGCTCGAACTCCCAGCTGGATTACGGGGAGGTTCAGATCCTCATGAATCCGGCGCATCACCGAGGCGTGGCTCAGGGATGACCCCTCGTATTCCTGCCGAAGATCGGCGTGGGCGTCTATTTGAATAACTCCCAGTGGTGTGGATTCTCCTGTTTCTTCTCGCAACTTTTCTGCCATGGCCGCTACGGCCGGGGCGGTGATGGAGTGTTCTCCTCCCAGGAGCACCGAAACGGGTCGATTCCCGTGGGCGCGGGAGGCCTTTTCCAGGGCCTGCCCGATGCGGGGAAGCACCTCCCGGGGAGTGCCCCGGCAATCCACCTCGGGCCAGGTGTGGATTCCCTCGTCTCCGGGGCAACTGTGGCCGTCGTAGCGTTCCAGCTGGTCGCTTGCGGCGATAATTGCTTCGGGACCTACAGCGGTTCCGCCACCGTAGGAGACGGTCGCCTCGAAGGGGGCGGGGATGATGTGAAAGAGGGCTTGTTCCGGTGGTGTTTGGGGATACTCGCTTCCCAAAAAGGGCTTGATAATCGGGGGGTGATCAGTTGGCATGGTTGACTCCTTGGGTGGCCCGGCCGGGGTTAGCCCAGGCGGGCGCGAAAATCTTCATAACGGGGGAGGCGCACGACCTCCAGGGTCTGGTCCGCCGAATCCCAGAGAGCAATTGCCGGCAGGGGCATCCCGTTAAAGCTGGTGGTTTTTACCATGGTGTAATGGGACATATCGTCAAAGACGAGGCGGTCTCCTCTCTGGAGAGGGCTGGAAAAGCTGTAGTCGCCGATCACATCTCCCGCCAGGCAGGTTTGTCCGCCCAGACGGTAGCGGTATTCCCCTCCCTGGGTGCTCCCCCAAACCTCGGCCCGGTAGGGCATCTCCAGTGTGTCCGGCATATGGGCCGTGGCAGAGGTATCCATGATAGCCAGGGCTGTGTCGTTTTGAGGCAGATCCAGGACAGTGGACACCAGGATTCCCGTGTGGATTACCGCAGCTTCACCGGGTTCCAGCAGGACTTCGACTTCGTAGCGGCGACGGATCCTGGTGATGAGCTCCTTCAGGAGCGCTCTGTTGTAGTCGGGTTTTGTGATGTGGTGGCCACCTCCCATGTTCAGGGAGGTTATGGCCGGGTTTCGCAGGAGTTCGCCGAAGCGTTCCTCCAGGGCTTCCAGGGTTTCTTCCAGGGCTTCGGCCGAGTCTTCGCAGAGGGTGTGAAAATGAAGTTCCGAGATTCCTTCCAGGGGGTTGATCCCCTGCCGGGAGTGGCTTTGCCGCTGCCGTTCCAGCTCCCGGGCTGTTATTCCCAGGCGCGAGCCCGGGGCGCAGGGGTCGTAGATCGCCACTCTTCCCAGGGAACATTCGGGATTTACCCGAAGTCCGAAGGTGAGAGGCCGCGTTTCTGCAGCTCCGAGACACAGGTCTCGCCGGGCAACCCACTGGTCCAGGGAGTTGAAGATCAGGTGGTCCGAGGTTTCCAGAAGCTCCTTCAGGTCCTCGTCGCGGTAGGCCGGGTTGAAGGTGTGAACCGTGCAGGGCCTCAGAGAGCGCCCATCGGGAAGTTTCCCTGCTGGTGGTGATGCAAACTCGTGCCGGGCCAGACGTGCTTCGTAGATTCCGCTGGCGCAGGCTCCGTCCAGGTACTCCCGGAAGAGCGGGAAAACCTGGGGCAGGGCGAAGGCTTTCAGAGCCAGGAGGACCGAGGCGCCGCTCTGGTCGCCGATATCCCGCAGGACCTCCAGATTCCACCGCAGGGCGGCCCGGTCCACCACGTAGCAGGGCGATGGAACCGCTCCGGGATCGAACCCCTGAAAGTAGGGGCGCCCCTCCAGGGTGTAGGGGCGCGGGTCTGCCAGAGGGGAGGTTCTCTCCACAGGACTCACCGGGATTCTGGGGCCGGGTCGGCCTGGGGGATCGTCACCTGGGCAGGGTCCTGGAGGGTCCAGGGCAGACCATAGCGGTTCAGATCGTCCATGAATGGGTCGGGGTTGAAATCTTCCATATTCCACACGCCGGGTTTCATCCAGTGCCCCTGGAGCATCATTTTGGCGCCGATCATGGCGGGAACTCCCGTGGTGTAGCTGATGGCCTGGCTGCCCACCTCGAGGAATGCCTCTTGATGATCGCAGATGTTATAGAGGTATACGCTGTGGGGATTCCCCTGGCGTATTCCCTGAGCGATCACGCCGATGCAGGTTTTGCCTCGGGTATCCTCGCCCAGCGAGGAAGGTTCGGGCAGGACAGCCTTGAGAAATTGCAGCGGCACGATCTCCTGTCCCTGATATTTCACAGGGTCGATCCGGGTCATCCCCACGTTCTGCAGGACCCGCAGATGGGTAAGGTAGTTCTCGGAGAAACTCATCCAGAACTGGGCTTTTTTGAGAGTCGGGAAGTTCAGGGCAAGACTTTCCAGCTCCTCGTGGTACATTCGGTAGATTTGATACATTCCCACCCCTTCGGGGCAGGCAAACCGGGTGGAGCTGCTCATGGCCGGAGTCTCACGGAAAGCACCTTCTTCCCAGTGCCTGCAGGGTGCCGTAACCTCCCGGATATTGATCTCGGGGTTGAAGTTTGTGGCAAAGGCTTTGCCGTGGTCGCCGCCGTTTACATCCACGATATCCAGCGTCTGAAGCTCGTCCAGGGCGTGGCGGGCGATCCAGGCGGTGAAGACGTTGGTTACCCCCGGATCGAAGCCGCTTCCCAGGAGCGCCATGAGACCTGCCTCCTGAAAGCGCTGGCGGTATTCCCATTGCCAGGAATATTCAAAACGGGCTGTGTCGCGGGGCTCGTAGTTCGCTGTGTCCAGGTAGTGGACGCCCGTTTTCAGGCAGGCCTCCATGATGGTCAGGTCCTGATAGGGCAAGGCCACGTTAATTACCAGGTCCGGTTTCTCCTTCTCCAGCAGGCTGACCAGCTGGGGCACCTGATCGGCGTCGACCGTCGCAGTTTTCAGGGATCTCCCCTGGCGTCTGCGAACGTCTTCGGCGATCGCTTCGCATTTTGAAACGGTCCGGCTTGCCAGGGTGATTTCCTGGAAGACCTCCGGGACCTGGGCGCACTTGTGGGCTACCACCTGGCCTACACCGCCTGCACCGATAATTACTACTTTTGCCATCTCTTCCTTCCTTTCCCCGTTTCTGGTGGTTCCCGATCCTACCGCTCGTAGTACGTGTATCCCCGCATTCCCGTCTCATAGGCCTGAAGGAGGGTTCGCCGCTGCGCTACCGAAAGGCGGCCGTCCCGGACAGCCTGCTCCAGTTTCCTGCGGAAGTTTTCTACCAGATCTTTAGGTTGGTATTCCACATAGCTCAGTACATCGGCGATGGAGTCTCCCTCAATTTCCCGGACAAACTCGAAGCCTCCGTCGGAGTTGATCCGGACGCTCACCACGTGGGGATCTCCCAGGAGGTTATGCAGGTCCCCCAGGGTTTCCTGGTAGGCCCCAACCAGGAAGACTCCCAGGTAGTACTCCTCGTCGTCCCGGGGCTCGTGGAGGAGGATCGATTTCTGGATATCGTGGACGGCCCCAAAGGTGTCGATCTTGCCGTCGGAATCGCAGGTGATATCGGCCAGAATTGCCTTTCGGCGGGGCTGCTCGTTGAGTCGATGGATCGGCATAACCGGAAAAATCTGATCGATCGCCCACACATCGGGGAGACTCTGGAAGACCGAGAAGTTGCCGTAGTAGATATCGTAGAGCCCCTCCTGGAGTTCTTCCAGAGCACGGGGCGGACGCTTGACCTTCTTCAGAAGATCGGCGATCTGGTGGATGATATCCATGAAGAGGTTGTCCGCCAGGGCTCGCTGGCGGAGGGTAATCTTGCCGTACTCGAACTCTTCCCGGATTTCCTCGCGGTAGTAGATCGCGTCGTTATAGCACTCCTGAAGGTTTCGCACCGAGAGGGTGCGCCGCACCTCGTACATATTGCGGATGCTTTCGGGAGCGTCGTCGGGTTCGGTTTCCGGAAAGCGCCCCGGGGTGTATTGGGTGACGTCCAGAATGTTGAAGAGGAGAATTGAACAGTATGAAACGGTGGCCCGGCCGCTTTCGGTGATAACCGTGGGGTGGGCAACGCTCCGTTCGTCCAGGACGCTCATCAGGACCTCCACCACGTCGGCGGTGTACTCGTCGAGGCTGTAATTCTTGCTGTGGACGAAGTTGGTTTTGCTGCCATCGTAATCGACAGCCAGACCGCCTCCCAGGTCGAGGTACCCCATGGGAGCCCCTTCCCGGACCATATCGGCGTAATAGCGGGCGGTCTCCCGGACAGCGGTCCGGATATCCCGGATATTGGGAATCTGGCTTCCCAGGTGATAGTGGAGCAACTGTAGGCAATGCAGCATATCGTGCTTCTTCAGCAGGTCCATCACATCCACAACCTGGCTGGTGGTGAGGCCGAAGATAGAATTGTCGCCGCCGGAATCCTGCCAGTGGCCGCTTCCACGGCTGGAAAGCTTGATACGCACCCCGATGAGGGGTTCTATTCCCAGGGCGTTGCTCCGCTCCAGAATAATCGGCAGTTCCGTGGGGGTCTCGATCACAAAGAAGACCTTGTAGCCCATGCGGGTTGTCTGGAGCCCCAGGTCGATGAACTCCGGATCCTTGTAGCCGTTGCAGACAATGAGGCTCTTCGTGGACTGGATCATGGAGAGGGCGATCATGAGCTCGCCCTTGCTTCCCGCTTCCAGGCCGTGGTTGAAGCGGCTGCCGAAGCGGGTGATTTCCTCAATAATTTGGGCCTGCTGGTTTACCTTGATGGGAAAGACCCCCTGGTAGGAACCGGTGTAGCCCGAATCTTTCATGGCCTGGGAGAAGCTCTCGTTGAGGCGGGTTATCTGCTGATCCAGCAGGTTTTCTATCCTCAAAAGCAGGGGCATTCCCAGCCCCCGGGCTTCTGCGCCGCGGATGATATCGAGAAGGCTTGTCTCTGTCTGGCCCGTTTCAGAGGTGGTTCGGACCACTACCTCGCCGCTGGGGGAGAGATCAAAATAGTCTGCTCCCCATTCCTTGATCCCGTAGGTGTTTGCTGCATCGGCAATCGACCAGCGTTTGAGCATCTCCTGCATTATCCGGGAATCATACCAAAAAAAATCTCCCCTGTCTTCTCTAATTCTTTTTTGTGCAAACCTCCCCGTCACGGGAAAGCGGCAAAACCGGGCCTTCCCGGTGGGCTCCCTTGTCTTGAGGAGCAAGGCGCGGTACAACTAGGGACATGGAAGAGAACGGAACCCCCATCGCGGGGGCGGTTGCACAGGAACTGGGCCTTGATTCTGCTGCGGTGGCGGGAGCTCTGGCGTTGCTGGCCGAAGGAGCTACGATTCCCTTTATCGCTCGCTACCGCAAGGAACGGACCCGGGGGCTCGACGAGGTTCAGCTTCGGGCGCTGGCCGATTGCGCCCAGCGGCGAGAGGCCCTGGAGAAGCGCCGCGAGACCATCCTTGGGACGATCCGGGACCAGAAGAAACTCACCCCCGATCTGGAGAAGGCGATCAGGACAGCCGGTGAGCTGGCTGTCCTGGAGGATCTCTATCTGCCGTACCGTCCCCGCCGGACAACCCGGGCGGATCAGGCGCGTCAGGCAGGGCTTGAGCCCCTGGCCCGGGCTCTGCTGCACGACCGATCTGCCACGGCCCGGGATCTGGCCTCTTCCTTCCAGGGAAGCACCCTGGACAATCCCCAGGATCGCCTGGCCGGGGCGGAAGATCTCCTTGCCGAGGGATGTGCCGCAAATCCTGTCTTGAGAGGACGGCTGCGGGTTCTCTTTGCCCGTCAGGCCGCTGTGGAGAGTTGCCAGGCCAAAACGAAATCTTCGTCGAAGACCTCGGGCGGACAGGATGAACAGTACCGTGATTATTACTCCTGGCGTGAACCGGCTCGGGCCTGTCCGGCCCACCGGATTCTGGCGCTCTTTCGGGGCGAAACCGAAGGGGCCTTGCGGGTCACGGTGCGCCCTCCTGAAGATGCTGCTCTGCGGGAAGTGGAGCGGGCCTTAAGCGCCGAGGCCAGCGTCTCTTCGCGGGAACGACGAGAGCTTTTCCAGCGGGTCTCCCGGGACGCCTACCGAAGGCTCCTGGGACCGTCCCTGGAAAAGGAGGTCAGGAAAGCCCTGCGGGAACGGGCCGAGGAGGAATCAACCTCGGTCTTTGCAGCAAACCTTCAGGATATGCTTCTGGCTCCTCCCCTGGGACAGCGACCCGTTCTGGCGGTGGACCCGGGGTTTCGCACGGGGAGCAAGGTGGTCTCCCTCGATGGAACGGGAGCGGTTCTGGAATACGCCACGGTTTATCCCCTGCCACCCCAGGAGCGGGCCAGCGATGCTGCGGCAACCCTGCGAGGCCTTGCAAAACGCCATGGAGCTCAGGCAGTGGCGATCGGAAACGGTACGGGTGGACGGGAGATGGAGCACTTTCTTCGTTCTCTGGAGTTGCGAGACCCTGCGGGAGAGCTCCTGCCGCTGGTCCGGGTCAACGAGGCCGGGGCATCAGTGTACTCTGCCTCGCCCCAGGCCAGGCAGGAGATGCCCGATCTGGACGTAACGATCCGGGGTGCCGTCTCGATCGGCCGAAGGCTCCAGGATCCCCTCTCGGAACTGGTCAAGATCGATCCCGCTGCGGTGGGCGTGGGGCAATACCAGCACGATATCGACCCCGGTCGGCTGCAAGAGGCCCTGGGGCGAACCCTCGAGTCCTGCGTGAACGCCGTGGGGGTGGAGATCAACACCGCCGGCCCGGCCTTGCTGGCGCGGGTTTCCGGTCTTGGGCCAACCCTGGCACGGGCCATCGTCAGCTACAGGACGGAGACAGGGCCCTTCCCTGAACGGGCAAAAATCCAGAATGTCCCCGGGATTGGCCCCCGGACGTGGGAGCAGGCTGCGGGGTTTCTGCGCTGCCGCACCTCGGCTCACCCTCTGGACAGGACAGGAATTCACCCTGAGAGCTACCCCCTGGTTGAGCGGATGGCCCGGGAGAGAGGGTGTTCCCTTCGGGATTTTTGCGAGAACCCCTCCCTGCGTGAGGGGCTGGACCCCGAGGGTTACGCCCGGGAGGCGGGGGCCTTCACGATGGCCGATATCCTGGCGGAACTGGCTATGCCGGGCCGGGATCCGCGCGAAACCTTCGAGGCGGTCTCGTTTCGGGAGGATGTCCGGGAAATTGGTGACCTTTCGCCGGGAATGGCTCTTTCCGGGGTGGTGACCAACGTGACGCGCTTTGGGGCTTTTGTGGACATCGGTGTCCATCGGGACGGCCTTGTTCACCTGAGCCATCTGGCTGACCATTATGTGCGGGATCCCCGTGATGTGGTCCGGGTGGGGCAGGTTCTGGAAGTGGAGGTGCTCGCCGTGGATACGGAGCGGCAACGGATAGAACTGAAGCGAAGGTCCCCTGGCCAGGACCGGAAGGAACGGCAATGAGCGACCCAGCAGAACCTGCCCATACCACAGAACCCTCTCCGGGCAGTTTTGACGATCTTACCCCCCACGTGGTGACCATGGCGGTGGAGGCGTTTTTCCCCTTTTCTCTGGATGGAACGGTTGAACCCTACGCCAGTTACGTAAACCGGGTCTACGGACTCCGTTCTGACGATGGGGAGCCCCTGGTTGCGAAGTTCTACCGGCCCGGACGGTGGAGCCGGGAGGCGATCCTGGAGGAACACCGCTTTCTTGAGGATCTGGTCGGCCGGGAGGTGCCCGTGGTGGCTCCTCTTGCCGATGAGGAGGGGGACACTCTCTTTGAGGTGGAGCTTGATCCGGCCGGCCCCGAAGGCGATTCCGACGGCGAGCGTGCTGACTCCGACCGGGGAGCGGGTCCATCCTCCGGCGGAAAGGCTTTTCTCTTTGCGCTCTTTCCCAAACGGGGGGGGCGGAGCTTCGACGCCGAAAGCGATCAGGACTGGCTTCGTCTGGGTGCTATCGTGGGAAGGATGCATGCCGCAGCGCTCCGCGAGGAGGCGCTTCAGCGTGTTCGGGTGGATCCCCGAAGCTGGACCGGCGCCTACGTGGAAGAGCTGCTCCAGAGCGGTGTGGTTCACGGGGGATGCGCCGCCGAGTTCGAGGAGGTGGCCCGATCAGCGGTGGAGCAAATCCTCCCCCTCTTTGCAGGGATGCCCGAGCACCGTCTCCACGGAGACTGTCATCGGGGCAACATCCTGGATCGGCCCGGTGAAGGGCTCCTGCTGATCGATTTTGACGACATGATGATGGGGCCTGCCGTGCAGGACCTCTGGTTGCTCCTGCCCGATCACGTTCAGGAGGCCCGACGGGAGCTGGAGTTGCTTCTGGAGGGCTACGAACAGTTTCGTCCCTTCCCGCGGGAGCAGATCGAGCTGATCGAGCCCCTGCGGTTCATGCGAATGATTCACTTTCTTGCCTGGCGAGCCCGACAGCGCCAGGACTACTGGTTCCGGGAGCATTTTCCTCAATGGGGGAACGAGGCCTTCTGGATAAAGGAGATCGAGGACCTTCGCGAGCAAAGCCGCTATTTCTGATCTGCTCCGGGCCGGGTCGGTGGCCGGACATTCTTTCGCGAGAAGAACCGTTGCAGCCCCCCCGCCAGGGCAGGAGCGGTGGAATCGCCGGTGTGCCCCGGGGTTCCGGGGGCTGGCCTCTCGGGTTGTCTCAGGCTCTCCAGAAACTCCTGAAGGGCCGTTTCCTTCCGGCCTTCAAGATCGTAGAAGTAGTAAGCGGTCTGGCCCTGATCGTTTGGCACGGGCAGAACGGTGATCTCCGAAGCCCCTGCCTTGAGGGTGTGTATTTCCGGACTCCGCTCAAGGGCTGCCAGGGTGTGTGCGAAGGGTTCTCCGGGAAGGATTGCATCCACAGGTTTGTCGATGACCTCGGACAGGGCCTTTTCCAGTGACTCCAGAGCGGGAGGGGAGGCTCGATATACCCGTCCTGCGGGGTTTACCACAAGAAATTTTCGGGGGCTTCGGACAACGAGGACGCCCAGAAGAGCGCTCATGGCCGAGATCCGGGTTGTTTTTTGTGCGCTGAGCCGTTCTGTTTCATGAAGAAGCCCCAGGATGAGCGTTCCCACCTCTCCCAAGCGGTGCAACGCCCGTTTTGTCGATGAGGGGCCCCGGCGATTGAGTTCGGTTAAACGCACAAGAGCGGCATGAACGTTCACGGCGTCCCGCAGAACGAAGGCTGCCGTGAGCCCCACCAGAGCTGCCGCAAGAAAACCGGCGAGCAGGAGTCGCTCCGCCATGACCTTTATCCCCGCAGGATCTGTCTCCCCGGCGAGGGTCACCGCCCACCAGGCGGTAATCCCCAGCAGAAGTATTGTTGCCAGAGGAACCACAATAAGGGCCGCCACCATGCGGCGTCGCATAAGGAATGTCACAAGTGCCTTCCTTTCTTTCCCGACCCGGAGTTCCGCCGGGGTTTCCCGTCAGAGCTGTCGGAACCGGTCGATCGCATCGTTCCGTCCTACGATATGAATCACATCGGTCTCCTGAAGCGTTTCTGTGGGGGTCGGGAAGAGGACCTGCTCCTGCCGGAGCGGGTTTCCCGTCTCGTCCACCTCCTGGGTGATCCGCTTTATGGCGATGATATTGATCTCGTAATTCCGGCGGAGGCTCAGCTCTGCCAGGGCCACTCCCGTGATAGACTGAGGAGTGTAGAGCTCGGCCACGCTGATATCCCGGGAGATGGAGATTCGCTCCAGGACCTGGGGCGCCACCAGCCGGCTGGCCAGGCGTACCCCGGCATCCTCTTCCAGGTTCAGCACTTCATCGGCGCCAACCTGACGAAGCACCTGCTCGTGGACAGTGCTCACGGCACGGGCAATCACCCGGGGAAGGGCAAACTTTTTCAGCAGTGCCGTGGTAAGAATGCTCGCCTCCACGCTGTCTCCCATGGCCACCACCGCTTCATCCACATCCTCCAGAGGAAGCTGTGCCAGGGATTCTTCGTCAGTAGAGTTCAGGAGGAAGGCCTGCATCACCGTTTCCTTCACCCGCTCCACCAGTTCGGGCTGATTGTCCACGGCGATCACCTGGGCACCCCGGGAGGTCAGGGTCTCACAGATCTTCCTCCCAAATATGCCCAGGCCAAAGACCGCAAAGACTCGCTGGTTCGGTTTGTTTTTTTTTGCCATTCCCGTTTCTCCCGTTTCTCCTGGAGTATCATGTATTCCCTGACCATATTATTCCCGGACTATATCCCGGACCTTCAGAGAGGTCAGCCCACAGAAATTCCCGCTGTGGGGTAGGATATGGTTGTTTTTGTCTTTTCCCCGGATGAGGCGGCCAGGAGCGTCAGGGGGCCCACCCGGCCGACGAACATCAACACCGTGACGACGGCCTTCCCGAAGGCGGGCAGCCGGGAGGTCAACCCCGTGGTGAGTCCCACCGTGGCAAAGGCGCTGACCGATTCAAAGAGGTAGTCCGTGAGGGTCCCCGTCTCGGTGAGAGCCAGAAAAAAGGCCCCTGCCGTCACCGAGACAAGCCCGAAGACCAGAACCGAGAAGGCCGTGGAGATCTGCCAGGGCGTCAGGGCGTGGCCGAAAAGGACCGTCTGTTGCCGGTTTCGGCGTTTGCTCTCCAGAAACGCTGCGATCACCGCCACGTTGTTTACCTTGAGTCCTCCGGCAGTGCTGCCGGCGGCCCCGCCGATAAACATGGCGGTGATCATGAGCAGATAGGTGGCTGTGGCAAGACTTTCGAGAGAAATCGTGTTGAATCCCGCTGTCCTGAGGGTGACAGCCTGAAAAAAGGACGTCAGGTACTGAATCCCTATGCCCCCGGAGGCCATGGCGCGACCGTGTTCCAGGAGATAAAACCCCAGGAACGAACCCGTGAGAACCAGAGCGGTTACCAGAAGCACGGCCCGGGAATTGACCGTGAGAGAAATAAGCCGTTCCTGGCGATGGAAGAGAGAGATGGCTATCCTGCTTCTGATCACCTGGGCCAAATTGGTCAGCACGGCGAAGCTGATCCCTCCTGCGATAATAAGGGCAGCGATAACGCCGTTGATCCCGGGGTTTCCCTGGAACTGCTCCAGGGAGGTCGAGAAGAGGGCAAATCCGGCGTTGCAGAAGGCCGAGACGGCGTGAAAAAGAGCCAGCAGAATCTGGTGAGGGAGATTCTCTGCTACGGGGGCAAAAAGAAAAAAGAGCGCCGTTGCTCCGGCAAGCTCCACCCCAAAGGTAATCAGGACGATCCGTTTGAGAGATGATGCCAGATTGGACATGGGGGTTTCGCTTAGCATATACGAGAGGAGGACCTGCTTTTCGGCCGATATTGAGTGCCGCATGATGACCACCGTGAAGAGAGAGAGGATCATGATCCCCAGTCCTCCCACCTGGATCAGGAGCATGATGACGATCTGTCCCCAGACGGTATAGACCGTGGCGGTATCGACCACGATCAGTCCGGTGACGCAGACTGCGCTTGTGGCGGTGAAAACCGCGTCGATCAGGGGCAGGCCCCTCCCGTCAAGGGTTGCAACGGGCATCATCAGGAGCAAGGCCCCTACGAGGATAACGAAAAAAAAGCTTGCTGCCACGGTGCGGGCCGGATGCAATACCACAGCACTGACCACCGTCGAGAGCTTTCGGAGCCGATCCAGGAACCGGGAAAGAAGAAAGAGATTTCGGATGATCAGGATAATCTGGTAGCTCCCCGTGACGGTGGCTCCTCTCCAGGGAAGCCCTGTCAGGAAGAGCCGCTGCTCAAGGGCCAGGAAGAGCAGGAAGAGGAGCAACAGGGTGTGGGAGACCGGATGATGGCGGAAAAAGTTTCGTTTTACCGGAGCACGGTAAAGACCCAGGAAAAACTCCGCAGCTACCAGAATGACCATGGCCACATCGAGAGCGACCAGAAATGGGACAACCCCCGAGGGGACGATCCCTGCAGGAGTTATTCCCGCAGGCCGGACTGTCCCCTGGACCAGCAACAAGGAGACCGCTGCAACGCCCAGGGCTGTTCCGGTGAGAGCTGCGGGCCAGACGATACCAGACAGATAGCGCACCCGTTGATAGTAGGCGCTCCAGGCGCGGTCTGTCAAAGGCTTCTTCAGGCTCTCTCAGGTTCCCTCAGGTTGGGCGGGTCTTTCCCAGGGAGGGGTCTCGGGCAGGGCCGACTCAAAGCGGCGGTGAAGATCCCGGGCGTAGTCTCCGGCGAAGGTCCCCTGAAAGAATCGGGGAAGGCCCTCCCGGAGAAACTCCTCCCACGATGGTTCTTCCGCGCCTGGTATGACGGGAAAAAAGAGGACCCCTGCAGCTGCGGCGGCAGCGTAGTCTCCCGGAGCATCGCCTGCCAGGAGAACCCGCTCTCCCGGCAGGGGGTGTTCCTTCAGAACCCGTCGGAGATGCTCTTCCTTGGTGCCGTCTTCCTGGGAGAAAATATGCTCCACCAGAGGGGATAGGCCGTGGGAATCCCAATCTCGACGAAGGGTGGTTCCGGGAGCCTGGGAGACGACGCATACCCGGGCTCTCTGTTCTGCCCGGGCGACTGCTTCGGCTGCTGCGGGAAAGGGGCGGGGTGATCCCTCCTGGAGCCGCCGGTTCACATCGAGAGACCAGGCCAGGACGTTTTCCAGCTCCCTGCTGCCGGAGGTTCTGATCTCTGCTTCCAGGGAGGCATTGCTCAACTGGCGTGCTCCGGCGATCCAGGAGTCCAGATCCGGTGAGGGGGGGATAGAGGGAGGGGGGGATAGTTCCCGGGATGGATCCCCTCCTGATTCGGCACATCTGGTGCGGGCAAGATCCAGAGAGAGTTTCAGTCCCTTGAAACGGTTGATTCCCCGGGTCGTGCTGTAGAGATTTACAAACTCCCAGACCTCCCGGGCCTGGAGGGGTGTATCCTGAAATCCAAAGAATTCGATGAAAGAGGGGACAAAGCACGCTTTGTGCTTGAATTCCATGTTGTCAAAAACACAGCCATCGGAATCGAAGGCTATCAGATGATCGCGGTTCGTCATAAGGCGATTGTACCACAGCTCTTTCGGCTGGCCAGGCGGGAATAGCTGGCCAGTCGGGAATAACTGGCCAGGCGGGAACAATTCTGGTAGGGTCGAGGAAGTTATGTTTAGTACAGCCCTTATTCCAGTCAACTTCCGCGAGTCTCTCCCCCGATTGAGGGGGTTGATTTCATTCCTGGAGAACTTCGGTACGAGCCGGGTGATCCTCCTCCACGTTGCATCAGGACACCAGCGGGACCGTTGGCAGACGAGCCTTGAGCAGCTGAGGGATCAGCTTCAGGATGCCCTGGAGTCTTCAGGCCTGGCCTGTGATGTCCAGGTTTCCGGTGGATCAGCCCCGTCGGAGGTGTGCCGGGTGGCCCGGGAAGAGCCAGTCGACTTTATCGCACTACCCTGGAAACGAAAGAACTGGCTGCAGCGCACTCTGGTGGGAAGTTTCTCCAAGGATGTGATCCGCCTCAGCGATCTTCCCGTGTTCCTCTACAAGGAAGGGATTTATAGCCGCAGGAGCGAGTCCTCCCGGGAGGCCTTTGTCGTTCTCTACGCCACAGCCCTGCAGCGGCAGGATGAGTATGTTCTTCCCTTGCTCTCCTGGCCCCGCCTGAAGGTGGACCGTCTGGTTCTGGTTCACGCAGGACCCAGAGCGCCGGACCCGGTGGCAGAGCACCACCGGGATCAGGACGTCTCCCGACGGCTCGGTGCCTTGGCGCGCAGTTGTGATATTCCGGGGTGTCTTGTGGATACCCGCAGCGTTACCGGCAATGCCCGGCGCGAGATCCTGCGTATTGCCCGTCACGAGGGGGCCCGCCTGCTTGTGGTGGGTAAATCGGAGAAGCAGGGAAGTCTGGCCGAGATGGTGGGCTCTGTGGCAGAGGCGGTCGCCTACAACGCAGGTCAGTCCGTTCTTATTGCAGGACAGTTTATCGCGGGGGATCTGGGGACGTCGGCGGCTTCGGCTCATCAGGTTGACTCGGGTGATCCGGGTCAGCCAGGTGAACCTGAAAATCGGCTAACCCCGAAGAGGGAGGAAGGCCATGCGTAACGGTGTTTTTGTTACCAGCCTGGTGCTGGTTCTTCTCTTTGTAGCAGTCGGTATTTTCCTTCCTGCTGAAATGGATCTCTTCTCGGCGGCGGTCCACGGCTGGATCATCGAGCATGTAGGGTGGGCCTATCTTCTCTCGGCTTTCGTCTTTCTGGTCTTTTCGATGGTCCTGGCGGTGAGTCCCTTCGGATCAATCCGCCTGGGGGCAGATACGGAAAAACCCCAGTACAGTTACTTTGGCTGGTTCAGCATGCTTTTTGCAGCGGGAATGGGAATCGGTCTGATCTTCTGGGGGGTGGCGGAGCCCATGAGCCACTATCTGAATCCCCCTGAACATATCGCAGGATCATCGCCCGAGGCGGCTGCCTTTGCCATGCGGTACAGTTTTTTTCACTGGGGAATGCATCCTTGGGCAATCTATATCGTCATGAGCCTCTCAATCGCCTACTTCTCCTTCCGGCGCGGCATGCCCCCGCTGATTTCCAGCTGTTTCTACCCCCTTCTGGGAGATCGCATTCACGGGTTCTGGGGGCAGGCGATCGATACGATGGCCGTTATTGCCACAGTTTTTGGCATTGTCACCAGCCTTGGTCTGGGGGCGATGCAAATTGCCGATGGCGTGGGGACCATTTTGCCGCTCCCCTCGGGAGTGGGGACAACCCTGGTGATTATTGCTGTGGTCACGGTCCTTTATATGATCTCCAGCATGACCGGCCTGGACAAGGGTATTCAGCTTTTGAGCCGGACCAACGTCTTTGTGGCGGTGGCGCTCTTGCTCTTTGTTCTGGTGGTGGGGCCTTCGTCGTACATTCTGAATATTTTTACCACCACTCTGGGAGAGTATTTCTCGGGGTTGGTAGAGATGAGCCTCAGCACCAACCCCTTCGAGGGATACGGCTGGACGCGGTCCTGGACGCTTTTTTACTGGGCCTGGTGGATCTCCTGGTCTCCCTTTGTAGGGCTTTTTGTGGCGAGTATCTCCCGGGGGCGTACGATCAGGGAGTTCGTCCTGGGGGCGACTCTGGTTCCTGCGCTTCTGACGTTCCTCTGGTTCTCCGTTTTCGGCGGAACAGCCTTTGCCGTGGCTCGCTATGAGGATCCCGGGTTTGCCACCCGGGCGGTGGAAGAGGTCTCGTCGGCCCTGTTTATCCTTTTTGAATACCTTCCGTTCTCGCCGGTCCTGACGATTCTGGCGGTGGTGCTTCTCACCGTTTTCTTTGTCACCTCCGCCGATTCTGCCACTTTCGTGCTGGCCATGATGACTTCCCGGGGAAGCCTCGACCCTCCGGCTGGAAAGAAGCTCCTCTGGGGAGCTGTCCAGTCCACGGCTGCAGCGGTGCTCTTGCTCTCGGGGGGGCTTGAAGCGCTCCAGCGAATGGCTATCGTGGCGGCGCTCCCCTTCACGGGGGTGATGCTCCTTATGGTGGTGAGTCTCTACCGGGGCATGCACTACGAGGTGCACCGGGAAAGGAGACGGGGGGGGTGATTCGATCCCGGGCAGGCTACGCCGGGGCAGGCGCGCTGATCGCCCTTTGGTGGGCCGGGTCGGCTCTGGTGGCTCGGGAGATTTTGCTTCCCTCGCCGCCCGTTGTGTTTCATGCTCTCCGGAAGATTCTTGCTGATCCCTCGTTCGGCCCCACCCTGGCGGCTTCGCTGGCTCGCTGGGTTCTGGGGTGGTTCCTCTCTCTGGTGGGGGCTGTCGTTCTGGCGTCCCTGGCCGTGGGGCGGCCGAATCTGGCGCGTTTTCTGCGGCCCGCCCTGGTAACGGTCAGGTCGGTGCCGGTTGTTTCGGTGATTCTCCTGGCTCTGATCTGGCTTCCTCTGGATGGAGTTCCTGTTTTTGTTTCCCTTCTGGTTTCCTTGCCGTTGCTCTATCAGGGGGTGCTGGATGGACTCCGCTCTGTTGATCGGGATCTTCTGGATATGGGGCGGCTTTTCCGGGTCTCCCTCCCGGGAAGAATCTGGCATATCCATATTCCCGGCGCTGCTCCGGTGGTCCTCTCGGCGGCAACCAGCGCCGCAGGGATGAGCTGGAAAGCGGTGATTGCCGCCGAAGTTCTGAGTCAACCACGGCTTGCTGTGGGAACGTCCATGCACGTGGCAAAACTCTACCTGGAGACGCCCTCGGTGATCGCCTGGACATTTATTGCTGTCCTCATGGCAACCCTGGTGGATGGAGCGCTGGGTGTGCTCGATCGGCATCTCCTGGCCTGGTGCGAGGTCCCGGAGCATCGTCAGGGACACGAGCCTGACAAGAGGCTGGCCCGGAGGGTTGGCCTGGACCAGCCGGGAGGGGAGCCGCTTCCGGCAAGTCCTGTTCAGACAGGCCGCAGCCCCGGAAGCGGGCTGGAAGAAGAATTTCCGCTTCTTTTTCCGTCTTCCGGACCCCGGGGGGGGAGGCCCTCGGCCGGAATAGTTCTTCGGTCGGTTTCCTTCTCTTTCCCGGGGGTTCCTCTCTTCGAGAACTTCAACCTTGAGATCGAGCCGGGAAGTGCCACAGCGATTCTCGGGCGGTCAGGGGCCGGGAAAACAACGCTCCTGAGGCTCCTTGCCGGCGATCTTTTGGCTTCCGGGGGCAGTATCACCCGCAGCTGCAGGAGCAATCACCGTGGTGACATCAAAGATGCCTCGGGAAGCTCCTCTCGGGGCAGGTGGATAAGACGCTTCATTTTCCCGCGGGTTGGTCAGGAAGAGTTCCCCCGGGTGGGGTTTGTCTTTCAGGAGCCCCGGCTTCTTCCCTGGCGGTCTGTCCTGGATAACCTGTTGCTGGTGCTTCCGCGCCGTGGCACCCGGAGCGAAGGCAGAGAACTGCGGCGGCAACTCGCGGCGTTCCTGGAAACCCTTCGTCTTCCCCGGCCCGGGGATTATCCGGGAGCGCTCAGCGGGGGGATGAAGCAGCGGGTAAATCTTATCCGGGCCTTTCTTCGGAGCGCTTCCGTTATCTGCCTGGACGAGCCGCTGGCTAACCAGGATGCCGCCACCAGAGGGGAGTTGCGCTCCCTGATCCGGGAACTGCGAACCACCATCGGGCCTGCCCTGGTCATGGTTACCCACAGTCGTCAGGAGGCTCTCGCCCTGGCCGACAGGGTCATTATTTTAGCCGATCAGCATCCGACAAAAATAATCGGCGACTTCCTTATAAAGGATATCTCTTCCGATGAAAGAGAAAAAGTGGTACAACAGATAGACTCTCTTCTCGAAGATACGTGAAATAAAACAAGTTATTGTGCTTGATGTAACAATAAATGAATGGTATTATTCCTTGACACATAACAGAAATCAATCTCACCAATTGGGGGGAGCCGTGGGCACACAAGAGACAGTTGAAGTTCAGAAGGTATCGTTTTCGGACGAGCTCGTTGCATTTATCGAGCAGTGGAAGGACAAACGGGGAAACCTGATCATGATCCTGCATCGCATTCAGCAGGAGCTCACTTTTCTGCCCTGGGAGGCAATGCGACAGCTGAGTGAAATGATCGACACCCCCCTCGCCAAGATCTATGGCGTGGCAACTTTCTACCACTATTTCAAGCTGGAGAAGCCGGGGAAAAACAAAGTTGCCGTATGTATGGGAACTGCCTGCTATCTCAAGGGAGCGGGAGACCTGATCGAGGAGTTCGGTAACCTTCTGGATATCAAGGTAAATGAAACCAGCGACGACGGGCTTTTCACGCTGGAATCGGTTCGCTGCGTAGGTTGCTGCGGGTTGGCTCCGGTTGTGATGGTAGGCGATGAGGTGTACGGAAAGCTCGGAACCGACGGGCTTCCCGCAGTGGTCGCCGAATACCGCGACGGTGACGAAAAGGGAGAGTGAGAGAATGGCAAAGATGACACTTGAGGAGCTCCGGAATCTTCGAGACTCCAAGAGAAAAGAGATCAATCGCCGCAAGGTGGATGAAAAAACCGTTGAGGTTATTGTTGGAATGGGGACAAGCGGAATTGCCGCCGGTGCCAAGCACACCCTTCAGGCCTTTGTGAACGCCCTGGAGCACCATGACCTGAAGAATGTTGTCATTCGCCAGACCGGTTCCCTGGGCCTTGATCACGCTGAACCCACTGTGGAAGTGCACATGCAGGGTATGCCCGATACCATCTACGGTTCCGTGACCGCCGAGGTGGCGGAGGAGATCGTTGAGAAGCATATTGTGAAGAAGGAGCTGGTTAACAAGCACGTCTTCGACAGACCGGCCCCGGATATGATAAAGGAGTAATATCGATGGCCTATTCCAGCTATTGTCTTGTCTGCGGTGGAACCGCTTGTGAGTCGAGTAAGTCCGATCAGATATTCCACAGCCTGCAGCGTATCGCCGAGGAGCGGGGTGTTCAGGATGACGTGCAAATCATCAAAACCGGCTGTTTCGGATTTTGCGAAAAGGGCCCTATCGTCAAGATTCTTCCCGATGAGTCTTTCTCCGTCGACGTAAAGGCTGAAGATGCTGCCGATATTATCGATGAGCACATCATCAAGGGACGAAGTGTTTCCCGGCTCATGCTGAAAGATTCCGAGCGGAAGCGGCACCTGGAGACCGAAGACGATATCACCTTTTACCAGAAGCAGATGCGGATCGTGTTGCGCAACTGTGGTGTTATCAACCCCGAGGATATTACCGAGTACATCGCCCGTGAGGGTTACGCTGCCCTGGAGAAGGTTCTCTTCGAGATGAGCGATGACGACGTGATCGCCGAACTCAAGAAGTCCGGTCTTCGCGGTCGTGGTGGCGCAGGGTTTCCCACCTGGATGAAGTGGAACTTCACCAAATCGATCAAGCACGAGGCCGATGAGGTCTTTGTGGTCTGTAACGCCGACGAGGGAGACCCCGGCGCCTACATGGATCGCTCCACCATCGAGGGAGACCCGCACTCGGTCATGGAGGCGATGATGATCGCCGGATACACCTGTGGCGCAAATGTGGGGTATGTCTATATTCGTGCCGAGTATCCTCTGGCGATCAAGAGGCTCCAGCACGCCATGGCCCAGGCCCGCGAATACGGCCTTCTGGGAAAAAACATCCTGGGTAGCGACTTCGATTTCGACATCGAGATCCGTCTTGGTGCCGGCGCCTTTGTCTGTGGTGAGGAGACAGCGCTTCTTGCCTCCATCGAGGGAGAGCGGGGAACGCCCCGGCCTCGTCCGCCCTTTCCGGCGGTGAAAGGTCTCTGGGGAAAACCCACGGTTATCAACAACGTGGAGACCTGGGCGAACATCCCCATGATTATCCTTCGCGGCGGGGAGTGGTTCTCACGGATCGGCACGAAGTCATCGCCGGGAACGAAAGTGTTTGCCCTGACCGGGAAAATCAACAACTCCGGCCTCATCGAGGTTCCCATGGGAACAACCCTGCGGGAGATAATCTACGACATCGGTGGCGGAATCCCCGGCGGAAAGGCCTTCAAGGCGGTTCAGACGGGTGGCCCCTCGGGCGGTGTGATCACAGCCGAGCATCTGGACACGGAGATCGACTTCGATAACCTCACCGCTCTGGGTTCCATGATGGGATCCGGCGGTATGATCGTCATGGACGAAGACGACTGTATCATCGATGTGACCAAGTTCTACCTGGAGTTCTCCGTGGAGGAGTCCTGCGGAAAGTGCGCACCCTGCCGGATTGGTGGTCGAAAGATGTTCGATATTCTGGAGAAGATTACCAGCGGCAAGGGAGAGATGGAAGATATCGACCGCCTCCAGGCGATCGCTGTATCCATGCAGAAGGCATCCCTCTGCGGACTTGGCCAGACAGCGGCCAACCCGGTGGTGTCAACACTGAAGTACTTCCGCGACGAGTATCTTGCGCATATTAACGACAAGCGCTGTCCTTCCGGGGTCTGTAAGGACCTGGTGCGGTACGATATCGACGCCGAGAAGTGCATTGGCTGTACGGTCTGTGCGCGGAAGTGTCCCGTCAACTGTATCGCTGGTGAACGGAAAGCGGTTCACGTTATCGATCAGGAGAATTGTGTCAAGTGCGGTCAGTGCTACGAAGTGTGCAAGTTCGGCGCCGTGATAATCGCATAACTGGGTGAAGAGGAGACAGTTGTGAGTACAGTGAAAGTAGAAATAAACGGCACTGCAGTCGAGGTCCCGAAGGGTACGCGTATCCTTGACGCGGCAAAAAAAGTGGGAGTGAAGATTCCCGCGCTCTGTGTCCACCCCGATTTGGAGCCCTGGGCTGCCTGTGGTCTGTGTATTGTAAAGGTCGAGGGTTCGCCCAAGCTTCCCCGGGCCTGTGCCACCGAGGTTGTGGATGGGGCAAAGTACATAACCCACGATCCGGAACTCAACGAGGTGCGGCGCACCACCGTGGAGATGATGCTTGCCAACCATCCCAACGAGTGTCTCACCTGCGGCAGAAGCGGCACCTGTGAGCTCCAGACGATGGCGGCAAACTTTGGCATCCGGGAGATCCCCTTCGATTCACGGATCCCCGAGATCGCCCGGGACGAATCCACGCCGTCGCTGGTTCTGGATCCCCGCAAGTGTATCAGTTGTGGCCGCTGCGTCCTGGTCTGTCAGCAGATGCAGGATGTCTGGGCCCTGGAGTTCCTGAACCGCGGTGACGAGACCCGCATGATGCCTTCTGGTGGAGCCCTGCTCAACGAGAGTCCCTGCATCAAGTGCGGTCAGTGTTCCGCCCACTGTCCGGTGGGAGCGATCTACGAGAAGGACGAGACAAAGCGCCTCCTCGAGGCGATTCGCGATCCTGACAAGCATGTAGCGGTCCAGATCGCTCCGGCTGTGCGTGTTGCTCTGGGCGAGGCCTTCGATCTTCCTGCCGGGGAGATCACCACGGGCAAGATCTACGCAGCGCTTCGGCGCCTGGGCGTGGATGCCGTCTTCGACACCAACTTCGCCGCCGACCTCACCATCATGGAGGAGGGGACCGAGCTGGTGGAGCGCCTGACCAAAGGAAACGGCGAGATCCCCCTGATCACCTCCTGCTGCCCCAGCTGGGTTGATTACATGGAGAAGTACTACGATGACATGATCCCCCACTTCTCCACTGCCAAGTCTCCCATGATGATGCAGGGTGTTCTGACCAAGACCTACTATGCCGAGAGCAAGGGCCTTTCCTCGAAAGAGATCTTCTCTGCGGCGATCATGCCCTGTACCGCCAAGAAGTTTGAGTGCAGCCGCGACGTGAACATGTTTGCCTCGGGCGAGCAGGATGTGGATGTCTCTCTTACCACGCGGGAGCTGGCGCGGATGATCAAGTCCAGCGGGATCGATTTCCACAGTCTTTCCGACGAAGATGCCGATGCTCCGATCGGTGCCTACACTGGTGCGGGTACGATCTTTGGTGCCACGGGAGGCGTCATGGAGGCAGCCCTGCGGACCGCTCACTATCTGGTGACCGGGAACGAGCATGCGGGAATCACCTTCGAGGACGTCCGGGGAATGGATGGAGTTCGTTCGGCTGAGGTTCAGGTGGGAGACACCACTCTGCGGGTGGCGATTGCCCACGGAATCGCCAACGTTCGGGATCTGATGAACCAGTTGCGGGAAGCCAAGGCAGCGGGACAGGAGCCGCCCTTCCACTTCATCGAGGTGATGGCCTGCCGCGGGGGATGTATCTCCGGTGGTGGTCAGCCCTACGCGACCAGCAGCGACGAGACCCGGGAACAGCGTATCGCCGGAATCTATAAGGATGACGAGAAGAGCGAGTTCCGCTGCTCTCACCATAACCCCTTTATCAAGAAAGTCTACGACGACTTCCTGGGAGCGCCCAACGGCAAGAAAGCCCACGAGCTGCTCCACACGCACTATACACCGAGGCCTCTCTACAAAAAGTAGAAGAAATCTCAGTTGCAATGGTGAGCCGGCCCGAGGGGGCCGGCTTTTTTTGTCAAGAAGGAACTTGTCAAGAAAACCTGTCAGAAAGAACCGGCGTCAGCGGTTTCCCGGCTCATGTCATATCAAGGTCGGAGATAAGTTCCCCGCTTTCCAGAAAGTCCCCAATGATTTCCCCTATCCGGATCTGGGCCTGGGCACAGCACTCTTCACTGCAGGAGATACCCTCAAGCTCCTCCTGCAACATGGTTGCTGCATTTTTACTGAGATTCCGCATTACCGCATCCCGAAGGTCATCGCCGGCGTGGCTCAAAGCCTCTGCCAGAACCCGGGTGTCGAACTCACGAAGTACTCGTTGTATTGACAGGTCCTTCAGGTGGAGCAACTCAAGAAACCGTTCCCGCTCCACGTTCACGCAGTCGATCCCGAAATCCTGAAGCACAGCGCAGGCACCCAGATGGCTCAGCAACATCCGCCGCAGGAACCGCGGGTTCTCCCCGCTGTAAATGCCCATCAGCGCCGTCTTTTCGATCTTTACCGGCACAGTCACAGCGGGATTGTCCCAGAGCTGCACATTCCGGTGCTTCAGGTCGTCGGCGATGCAGTTGTCCAGAATGAGTTCCAGCTGGCTGCCCGGTACGCCATCGGCTATCAGCTGGATACCCACCCGGCTGAGGTTGGTTGGACACGAGGCAACCTGATCCTCAAGAGCGAGAAGCCCCTCCTTGCGGGCTATCTCCGACAAGGAAACATAAAAATCAATCAGCTGCTCGAGCCGCTTTGTCATACCAGACCCCTTCCCGAGACGATGAAACAGACCCGAACCGGATCATCCCCAAAACAGCATGCCACGTCTTCCATTATATACGAGGAAATCAGCCAGAGCAAAAATCAAGACCGGAAAATCAGAACCAGAAATACCACAGCCCGAGTGGCCCCGGGAGAGGGGCCTTCGTTGCTCCTAATTCCTGGCCCGGTGGAAGAACTCTTCTCCCGGCAGAACTCCTCCCACCGAGGCCGGTGCATGATCAAGAAAGATCCCCAGAAAATCCAGCACCGCCTCGCGGGCCTCCTCTGCAGGAGTATAGACCAGGTTCAGGCGGTCAAAGGCAGAGACGATCACCGGTGCGGGAATCTGTAGTTGATCAGCCGCAGCGGCAGCTCCCTCGGCTCTGTTCTGGTCGAGCCACCGGAGCCCTTCCTGGTAGGCGCTCTCAAAATGGGCCAGTGCCCGGGGATGGTCCGTGGCGAAGCGGTCTGTCACCACCAGGGCGGTCATGGGGTGGTGTGAGCCAAGCTCCAGAGCTACGCGCAGTTCGGGCCGGGCTGTGGTCACGCGTGTGACAAAGGGCTCCGGCAGAACCGCCCTGGAAATGTTTCCGCCTATGAGCCGTTGGGCCAGCTCGGTCTGGTCAGGAGCGTAGCGCAGGTGCACGTCTCTCCCCGGTTCCAGCCCCTGGTGGCGCAGCATCGCCTGGAACAGAATATCCGGTGTGGCTCCCCGGGCCAGAGTGAAGATGGTTTCTCCCCGCAGATCTTCCCAGGCCATATCCCGGTCTGCCACCACGTAGAGCACGCCGCCACCGCTTATGGCCAGAAGCCGTATTCCTGCTCCCCGGTTATGAAGATTGGCAGCCAGATTGGTGGGCAGCGCAGCGATATCGATCTCTCCTGCCAGAATCTGGGAGATGAGCAGATCGGGGGTGCCAAAGAGCCTGAAATCAGGATCAAGATACGGTGCCAGTCGGTGCGGATCGTGGAGAAGCGGGGCCATGCCCACCGAGGTGGGGCCTCTCAGGGAGCCTATTCGCACAGTCTGTTCTGTCCCTCGGGCAGAGTCAGCCGAGAGAAGAAGCGGTGCGGCGGCCACGAGGGCCGCCGCCAGTAGATATGTAATGAAATTTTTCATGCCCCATCCTATCCCGGAGAAGGCCTTCCATCAAACCCGCAGAGTCGAAACTCCATAACTGGTATGGAGCAACTGATGGGATTTGTGCCCCAGGGGTTCCCCCAGAAACTCCTTGTAGAGGGCCTGGACGTAGGGGTTCTCGTGGGACTTTCGGTGTTCTTTCCCCTCGTCTTCCCGAAAGATCGCCTCCATACGGGCCAGGCGAACATCGTCGGTGGTCATTCGGGGCTGTCCGCCGCCTCCGATACAGCCACCGGGGCAGGTCATGATCTCCACAAAATGATACCGCCGTTCACCCCTCATGATGCCTTCCACCAGGTTTCTGGCGTTTCCCAGTCCGTGGGCGACGGCCACGTTGAGTTGAACTCCTTCAAGGAAACTCCAGTCGGGGAGGAGGTCCGAGAGAACCAGTGAAGCTTCTTTCACCCCGGTCAGTCCCGCCACCTGGGTTACATGGAGATTGTCTCCCGGGAGTGATCGCCCGGTGACGAGTTCGTAGGCTGCCCGCAGGGCTGCTTCCATGACACCCCCGGAGTTGGCAAAGATATCGGCAGCGCCGGTGGATATGCCAAAGGGGGTGTCCATGGACTCATCGGGAAGTCCCCTGAAATCAAGACCGATTGTTTTGATCATGAGGGCAAGTTCTCGCGTTGTCAGAACGTGGTCGACATCCTGGTACCCCGAAGCCCTCATCTCGGGCCGTTCCGCCTCGGCCTTCTTTGCCGTGCAGGGCATCACCGAGACCACCACCATGTCTTTGGGGTCCACACCGATCTTTTCGGCGTAGTAGGTTTTTGCCAGAGCGCCGAACATCTGCTGGGGCGATTTGCAGGAGGAGATGTGTGGCAGCATTTGAGGGAAGAAGGTCTCGGCAAAGTTGATCCAGCCGGGGGAGCAACTGGTGAAGAGGGGGAGGGCCGCCTCTCCGTGATCGACCAGGACCGTTTTGAGCCGCGAGAGGAGTTCTGACCCTTCCTCCATGATGGTAAGGTCGGCGGTGAAGTTGGTATCGAAGATCGCGTCAAAGCCGAGCCGCCGCAAGGCGGCTACCATCTTTCCTGTGACCACCGTTCCCGGAGGGTAGCCAAAGCACTCGCCCAGAGCCGCCCGGATAGCCGGGGCGGTCTGGACCACCACGTGTTTGGAGGTATCCGAGAGAGCGCTCCAGACCGCATCAACCTGTTGCCGTTCCCCTATGGCTCCCACAGGGCAGACGGCCGCGCATTGTCCGCACTGCACGCAAACTACTTCGGCCAGAGGGCTGGAAAAGGCCGGGCCGATCAGGGTATCGAAGCCCCGGCCCTGGGGAAAGAGTGCTCCCACGCCTTGTACCTCGTGGCATACCGATACACACCGGCGGCACTTGATGCACTTCCCGGTGTTCCGGTAGAGGGCTGCCGTCGATTCATCCAGGCTCAACAGAGCCTGGGCTCCCTCATAGGGTGTGCCCTGAATTCCCAGGGTCCCTGCGATTTTTCGCAACTCGCAGTCCTCATCACGATCGCAAATGGTACACAGACCCTGGTGTTCGCTCAAGAGCAGTTCCATCACCGTTCGCCGGGCCTCGCGGACCTGGGGCGAGTTGGTTTTGATCTCCATTCCTTCTGCTATGGGAGTGGAGCAGGCTGCCTGGAGCCGGGGGTATCCCCCGATCTCCACCACGCAGACCCGGCACGCCCCCAGGGCTGGCCGACCCGCCACGTGGCACAGGGTCGGTATCTGGTAGCCCGCTTCGAGGGATGCCTCCAGGACCGTTGTTCCCGCAGGAACCTCCAGAGTCTTGGCGTTGATTGTGATCTTAGGCATAGTGAGTCTCCTGCTGAACCGTTACTTTCCCGTAGTCACACCGCAGGCATCGCTGGCACTGGCGGAGCGCCACCAGTTCGTTCCAGGGCAGTTCTACCTCGTCAAAACTTCCCCGTCGCCGTTCCACAGGAATTGTCGCTACCGCTTCCCGGGGGAATTCCACGGGGTCCGCATCGGGATCGAAGGCGGTATCGGGCGAGTGTTCTTCCCGCCAGAAGGCGTGATCCTCGCCGGTGAAGAGCATATCCATTCCCCGGGCTGCCCGCTCTCCCGCGGCGATAGCCCAGACCACCGAGGCAGGGCCGCTCGCTGCATCGCCCCCGGCGAAGAGCCAGGGAACCGAGGTCTGACCCGTGGAAGGATCGGCTTTCAGGAATCCCTGATCGGTGAGCTCCACCTCCAGGTCGCCCAGAAGGGGTCGGGCGTTCAGCTTCTGGCCGATCGCAACGATCACCTGGTCTGTCTTCAGTGTGAACGGTTCATTGCCCGACGATGTGGGACGCCGCCGGCCGCTTCGATCAAAGGCTCCCAAGGCCATGGGTGAGCATCGGAGGGCCTCAAGCGTTCCGTCCTTTCCGGTAGAGAGGCTCACGGGTTGCGCCAGACAACGGAGCCGGACCCCCTCGTGAAGGGCCTCGCTGATCTCCTCGGCATAGGCTGGCATCTGCTCCTGGCTTCGCCGGTAGACGATGGTGACCGTCTCTGCGCCCAGACGAAGGGCTGTTCGGGCTGCGTCGACCGCGGCGTTTCCTCCGCCCACAACAACGACGTTTTTGCCCACCGGAACCGACCCGCGAATATTGTACTCCCTCAGGAAGGCGTTGGCCTCCACCACACCCGGGGCGTCCTCCCCGGGAATCCCCAGACTCATCCCCTCGGGAGCTCCCAGGGCGAGGAAGAGGGCTTCGTATCCCTCCTGGCGCAGACCGTCAAGGGTGAAATCCCTGCCCAGAGCCTTCTGGGTTTCTATGGTTACACCCAGCTGTTCTATCATGCGAATCTCCCGGGCCAGAGTCTCCCGGGGGAGACGGTAGGCAGGAATTGTCTGGACCAGCATTCCCCCTGGTCGTTGCTCCGCTTCAAAGACCACCGGTCGATATCCCAGGCGAGCCAGGAAATATCCGCAGGAGAGCCCCGCAGGACCTCCTCCGATAATCGCAATCTTCCGTTCCTCGTTCTCCTTGTTTTCGATCACCCGGGGGTGCTGAAGGGTGACCTCCTGATCCACCATGAAGCGTTTGATGCTTCGGATTGCCACCGGTGAGTCCAGGGCGGCTCGGCGGCACTTCTCCTCGCAGGTGTGGAAACAGACCCGGGCGCAGACCGCCGCGAAGGGGTTCCGTTCCCGGTGAAGCCGCAAGGCTTCGGCGTAACGCTCTTCTCCTACCAGGGAGACAAAGCCCGGTACGTCCACGCCAGCGGGGCACGCGCTCTGGCAGGGAGCCCTCACCAGAGAGGGGCAGACTCCCGCCTCGCAATGGCGCTGGTGGATATGCTGTTCGTATTCCTCCCGGAAGTAGCGGATCGTGGACAGTACAGGATTGGGAGCGCTTTGTCCCAGCCCGCAGAGGGATGTTTCCTTGATCTGATTTCCCAGGAACTCCAGGCGTTCGATATCCCCCTCCATGCCGTGGCCCTCACAGATGCGGTTCAGGATCTCCAGCATCCGCTTGGTCCCTACCCGGCAGGGCACGCATTTTCCGCAGGATTCTTCCTGGACAAACTCCAGAAAAAACCGGGCTACGTCCACCATGCAGGCATCGTCGTCCATAACAATCAACCCGCCGGATCCCATGATCGCTCCCAGTTTGCTCACCGATTCGTAATCCAGAGGAACGCTCAGGTGCTCCCGGGGGATGCATCCTCCCGAGGGCCCCCCGATCTGGGCTGCCTTGAAGGATTTCCCTCCCGTGATTCCCCCGCCGATATCGTAGATGATTTCGCCCAGGGTGGTTCCCATGGGAACCTCCACAAGGCCGGTGTTGACCACCGCTCCGGCCAGGGCAAAGACCTTTGTCCCGGGACTCTTCTCAGTTCCCGTATTGGCGAACCAGGCCGCTCCGTTGGTGATAATGGGCGGAACGTTGGCGTAGGTTTCAACGTTATTCAGCAGGGTGGGGGCCTGCCAGAGACCCGACTCTGCCGGGAAAGGCGGCCGGGGCCGGGGCTCTCCCCGCTGGCCCTCGATGGAGGCCATAAGGGCGGTCTCCTCGCCGCAAACAAAGGCCCCCGATCCCATGCGGATCTCCAGATCGAAGGAGATACCGCTCTCCATCATGGAGTCTCCCAGGATGCCGGCTTCCCGGGCCGAATTGATTGCCCGGGAGAGCCGTTCCACGGCGACGGGGTATTCGGCGCGGACATAGATGTACCCTTTGGAGGCTCCCACCACATAGGCGGCGATCGCCATTCCCTCGATCAGGCCGTGGGGGTTTCCTTCGAGGATACTTCTGTCCATGAAAGCTCCCGGGTCCCCTTCGTCGGCATTGCAAACGACAAACCTCTGCTCACCTGGAACATCCCGGGTGAAACGCCATTTTTTCCAGGTGGGAAAGCCCGCTCCCCCGCGTCCGCGGAGGCCCGCTTCCTGAAGGATGCCGATGATCCTGTCGGGGCTGAGTTCTCCCAGGGCCTGCTGCAGGGCCTGGTATCCCCCGGATTTCTGGTAGGACTCAAGGCTCAGGGGATCGACCGTTCCGCACTGGGCCAGAACGATCTTCTTCTGGTGGCGGAAAAAATCGATATCGGCTTCCCGTGGTACGGGCGTTCCCGTATCGGGGCGCCTGTGACAGAGCCGCTCCAGGATATTCCCTTCTTTCAGGTGTGACGAGACTATCTCGGGAACGTCCTCGGCGCATACGTCCTGGTAGAGGACTCCATCGGGCTGGATTTTGATAATTGGTCCCCGGGCGCAGGGCCCCATGCATCCCGAAAGGGTGACCAGGCAGTCTATCCCTTCCCGGCTTATTTCCTCCTGGAGCAGTTCGATCAGCTTGAGGGATCCCGAAGCGACGCAGCCACCTCCGCCGCAGACAGAAACAGAGCGTTGATTATCACTCATGGGCCCCCTCCTTTTCATGCTCGGCTTCTTTCTGCTCTGTCTCGTTTTGAAACTCTTCGCGATAGGGAGCAAGCATCTCCCGGATCCGTGCAGCCTTTACCCGCTGATGGACGTCGTCGTTCACCATAACCACCGGGGCCAGGCCGCAGGCTCCAAAGCAGCGCCCGATTTCCAGGGTGAAACAGCGATCTTCCGTGGTTTCTCCCACGGCAAGGGAGAGCTCCTTCTGGAGATCTGCCAGCACCTGCTTGCCGTTCCGGACATAACAGGCCGTGCCCAGACAGACCCGGAGGGTGTTCTTCCCCTTGGGGGTCGTGCTGAAATAGGAATAGAAAGTTACAACTCCCGAGACCACGCTGAAAGGAATGTGCAACAGGCGGGATACCTCCTGCAGAACCTCTCGGGAGAGAAAACCGAACGCCCCCTGGGCGTCTTGAAGAACGGGAATAAGCGCCCCCTTCTCCTCTCGGTGCGATTCCACGATGGTCTGAAGCCGTTGTTGTTGAACAGGATCTAACGAGATGGAGGCGGTCTCTTGATGCATAAAGAACCCCTTTATGACAGGACCGGACTCAGAGCCCTCCGCGAGGGAAGGCCGCTCATGATTACATTCATTATAGGAGGAGCTTTTTAATCGGTCAAACAGGAATGAATCGGCGTCAGCCGTGAAAACGGGACGTATTGCTTCTGGTCAGGACAGAAGGACTATCCCCGAGAGAATATGGAAGGAGATAGTTCTGGAGACAGACATACCCCCCCGGGGTAATTGACGGAGGACGACTCAGCTTCTATGATGATCCTGATGATGTCAGAAGAACAGAAAAAAAATGTTCGCGAGCGTCTGAACCGGATCGCCGGACAGGTGGGCGGGGTTCAGCGAATGGTCGAGGACGGGCGGTATTGCATGGATATTCTGGCCCAGACTCGCTCGGTCATCGCTGCGCTTCGGGCGGTGGAGGATCTGATTATGGAGAACCACCTGAAAACCTGCGTGACCCAGGCGATAAAAAACGACGACACCGAGGACCAGCGGGAAAAAGTGGAGGAGCTGATGCAGATCCTTGCTCAGTTCCGCAAATACGGGTGAACCCATGAGCCAGGCCGGCGCATCCCCTCCCGGGAGGAAATCCCGGGGCGGAGACACTCCGGCCATGCTTCCCGGTTTTCAGGAGGCGCCTATCTTCAGGCGTTTCAGTCTGAGCGAGTTATACACCACATTGAGAGAGCTCAGGCTCATGGCGGCAGCACCCACCATGGGATGGAGGAGTCCCATCATCGCCACGGGTACGGCCAGCAGATTATAGAACCAGGCCCAGAAAAAGTTCTCCTTTATCTTGCGGAAGGTTGCCCGGGAGAGGTCCACCGCCGTGACCAGAGTCATCAGATCGCCTCGGACCAGAGTAATATCGGCTGCCTCGATTGCGATATCCGTGCCGGTGCCGATAGCGATTCCCACGTTGGCCTGTTTGAGGGCCGGTGCATCGTTGATGCCGTCTCCTACCATGGCGACCAGTCCGTACTGCTCCTGAAGGCGCCGGATTTCTGCAACCTTGCCGTCGGGCAGAACCTGGGCCACCACCTGGGTGATTCCTGCTGCCTCGGCGATGGCCCGGGCGGTGCCCTGGTTGTCTCCGGTGATCATGGCCGTGGCGATGCCGCGCTCCTCCAGGGCTTTGATAGCCCGGGCGGAACTTTTCTTCAGGGGGTCTGCCACGGCCAGCACACCGGCGAGGCGGTCATCCACGGCAACAAGAATGGCCGTTCGTGCCCGGGATTCCATATCTTTCAGGACTTCCTCAAGGGGAGACGGATCGATCCCTGCCTGGAGCATGAGTTGTCTGCTTCCCACGCGGATTACCATCCCCCCGGTCCGGGCGGTAACACCCGCTCCGGTGGTGGAGGAGAAGCTTTCGCTTTCTTTTGGCGAGAGCCCCCGATCTTGTGCTGCCTCTCCTATGGCTCTGGCCAGGGGGTGCTCGCTGAGCCGTTCTGCCGAGGCCGCCCGCTCCAGAATCTCCTGATCCGTGAAGCCCGGGGCGGGGACGATGTCGGTAAGTTGCGGCTTCCCGGCGGTGATCGTTCCGGTTTTATCGAAGGCCACCAGGGAGACGTCCTTCAGGGTCTGGACCGCCTCGCCGTTCCGGATCAGAATTCCCTGTTCTGCCCCGATCCCGCTGCCTACCATAAGGGCCGTGGGGGTTCCCAGCCCCAGGGCGCAGGGGCAGGCGATAACCAGCACCGCCGTGGCAGTGATGAAGGCCAGTGTCAGGGGAGGCAGGTCAGGATTTACCCAGGGGAGAAATCCGGCGCCCCAGGTGATGATCATCCGATGGAAATCGGGAAACACCAGGTACGAGACGAAAGTCCCGGCCGTCAGAATGAGAATGGCCGGTACAAAATACCCCGTTACACGGTCGGCAAAGTCCTGGATGGGCACTTTGCTCCCCTGACACTCCTCTACCAGGGAGATCACCTGGGACAGGAAGGTATCCTTTCCTGTCTTTGTCACGGTCACCGTGAGAGCCCCTTCCTGGTTGAGGGTTGCCCCGATTACCGGTTGCCCCGGCTCCTTGCGCACCGGAAGCGGTTCTCCTGTGGCCATGCTCTCGTCGATATGACTGGATCCGGTCAGGATCTCTCCATCGGTGGGGATTTTTTCCCCGGGCCGGACAACCATGACATCTCCCGGGCGCAGGGCGCTCACGTCCACGTCCTTTTCCTGGCCATCTACCAGGATACGGGCTGTTTTGGCTCCCAGCTGAATCAGTTTGCGAAGAGCCTCGGAAGCCCGCCCCTTGGCGCGGGCTTCCAGGTACTTTCCTATGAGGTGGAAGGTCATGATGGTTATGGCCATCTCGGTAAATGCTTGAAGAGGAAAGAAAAAGGCCGCTATTCCTGCCAGGAAGGCCGGGAGGGACCCCAATGAGACCAGGACATCCATGTTGGGACGGCCCGAACGGAATGCCCGAAAGGCTCCCAGGTGAACGTGACGTCCCACGCCGAATACCACGGGAGCTCCCAGAAGGGTAATAATCCACTGGTATCCTGGTATCGGCAGGCCTGCCATTCGAAAAATCATCAAGATCATCACTCCTCCGGCGAGGATCGACGATATCTGCATTCGCCGTCGAGCCTGGCTGAGGGTGAGGGCCTCTTCGTTCTGTGATTCCCGGGTGCCATCGACAACAAGGTGGTACCCCGCCTGTTCCACCCCCCGGGCGAGGGTGTCCAGGGTAACTTCCCGGGGATCGAAGGAGAGCGATACCTTTTCGGCAGCAAAGTTTACCGCTGCCTGGCTTACTCCGGACGTTCCCTTGAGGGTCGCCTCTACGCCAGCTGCGCAGGAGGCGCAGCTCATCCCTCTTACCGGCAGGGTTACGGTTTCCACCAGGGGAGGTGTCTTCTCTGTCTCTTTCATGATTCCTCCTGTCATGCTGTAATATAGTATACCCCCCTAGGGTATGTAAAGAGAGGTTGCACAAGGGGGCCATGACAGTGTAGCGTCGCCGTGTTATGCCTGTCCGAGATTCTTCCCGAGGAACCCTTTTCTCCCTGATATCGGTGTTGTTCCTCGTCGTCTCAGGGACCTCCCTGGGGGCGCATCCCCATATCTGGGTCGACAGCAGAATAGAGGTGCGTGTAGCGGAAGCTTCCCTTGAGGCGGTCCGTGCCTATTGGACCTTTGATCCCTTCTTCTCGGAGATGATTCTCTTTGACTACGGACGACCCCAGGGGGAGGGCGGCGCCTTTACGGCGGTCCAGGTGGAAGCTATCCGCCAGGGAGCGTTCGAGAATCTGCGTCATTACGGATTTTTCACCATTCTGCGTGTCGATGGAGAACGCCGGACCGTGGAGCGGGTGGAGAACTTCTCCACCTTTCTTGATGATGAAGAATCGCTGGTCTATGCCTTCGATATCCCCCTGAGGATTCCCGTCTCGTCGGCCGGAACGGAGCTGGCCGTCTCGATGTACGACGAAACGTTTTTCACCGATATGATGTTTTCCGATCCCTATGCAACCGTCTCTGGTGATCACCAGGTGCGCTACAGGAAAGAGCGGATTCGCGAGGTCCATTCCATCCCGATCTGGGGAGAGATGAACCGCGAGACTGTCCAGTTCCGCTTCTGGCGCAGATAATCCCCACGCAAAAAGACGCTCCCTGCGCTCTGCCATGATAGTTGGCGGCATTCCTGGAAAATTATCCCGGCCTGGACGAAACTGGAAGCGGAGCCGGTTTCTGTGGAGGAAGAAGGTGGAGCGTCACGGTCTGAGGCGGCAGGCAACACTCAGGAGCGATCTTGCAGTTTCGTTTATCACCATCACCGCAGTAGCGGTTATTCTGGTGGGGGGCATATCCTTCCACAACGCCCGCTGGGCAGTGAACAGCGTATCGGCCCATCTTCGTCGGGAGGTAGCTCTTCGAATTCAGGAGAATCTGGAATCCTTCCTTGCGCCGGCACTGCATATTACCGAGGTAAATGCCCGGGCTGTATCCTCGGGCAACCTTGATCCGACAAACCGGGAAGAACTCCTGAGGCGGTTTCGCCAGCAAATAGATCTGATTCCCTCCGTTTCAAGCGTCTACTTCGGAAATCCCCGGGGCGGGCTCGCCAACAGCGGCCGTGAATCCTCTCTGGACGAGCGCTACGTGATTTTTACCGAAAATTTCAGGGCAGGAACTTTTGAGAAGTGGAGTATTGACTCCCGGGGAAAGCCCCTGGAACTCATGGCGGTGGTCCCCGATTTTGACGCGCGCACCAGGGATTGGTACCGGGATGCCCTGGCCCGGGATGGCGCGGTATGGTCCGACGTGTACGTTCTCTTTACCGGCCAGGACATGGCCCTTGCCGCAAGCCGTCCCGCCTACGATCCCCGGGGTAACATGGCCGGGGTTTTTTCGGTGGATCTCTTTCTCGGGCAGATTGGAGATTTCCTTCAGGACCTTGAGATCGGGTTCCGGGGAAAGGCCTTCCTGGTGGACAGTCAGGGCCACCTTGTCGCGTCGTCCCTGGCCGATGACCCCCCGATCCTTGAAAACGGCGAGGGAGGGTATCGCCTGCGGCACCTGGAGGAAAGTTCCTGTTCCGTTATACGTGCTGCCAGCGCGCTTTTTCGGAACGAGGAGACTCGCTTTTCTCCCTCTCGGGAGCTCGGGGACGAGCGGTTTTTTTCGGCGGGCCGGTCTCATTATATCCACACGGCGCCCCTGCGGTATCGGTCGGGCCCGGACTGGTTCATCGGGGTGGTGATTCCCGAGGCTGATTTCATGGGAAGAATCGAGCAGAACAATCGTCTCCTGCTGGTTATCATTCTGGGGGTTCTCTTCCTTTGTGCTGCCCTGGGGGTGTTTACGGCCCGACGGATCACCGGTCCCATTTGGGCTCTCACCGTTGCCGCCGGCGAGATTGCCTCGGGGGAGCGGGCCGAGGAGATTCCCGAAGATTCTCCCCTCTTGGAGATTCATCAACTGACCCATTCCTTCAACGAGATGTCCCGCCGCCTGGCCGATACGGTGTCAGGTCTGAAAGAAGAGGTGCGGGAGCGAAAGCAAGTTCAGGTAGCGCTTCAGCACAGCCTCGACGAAAAAGAGGTTCTTCTCCGGGAGGTTCATCATCGGGTCAACAATAACCTGAGTGTTGTGGCGGGGCTCCTGAATCTCCAGGCGTCGACAATCACAACACCCCAACAGGCTATTGCCGGGTTTGAGGTGAGCCGGAGCAGAATCATGACCATGGCCCTGGTCCACGAAGAGTTATGCGCGTCGGAGGATCTGGCAAGAATCGAGATGAACCCCTTCCTGAACCACGTGGCTACCCAGATACCGCAGTTTCAGGAAACCCGGGGTCGGATCACCCTCCATGTTCACGCCGGGGGAGTTCGGTGCGGGGTCGATGCTGCCATTGTCTGCGGTCTTGTGGTGAACGAGCTGGTGGGAAACGCCATTACCTACGCGTTTCCGCAAGACGAACCCGGTGATGTCTGGGTAACGCTCAGGAAAACGGAAGGACGGCACGAGCTGGTTGTTCGCGACAACGGAGTGGGTCTTCCCGAAGGGTTTTTTGAAGGATCTGTCGAAGGAAATACTCTGGGAATCACCCTGGTTCGGATGCTGGCAGAACAAATTCACGGAGATTTTTATATCGAACCCTCTTCCGGGGCACACTTTGTCCTTCTTTTCTGATACCCTGAGGTATCCCGAGGACGGAGATCCCCCTGGCGCGGATGTGCACCTTCGGGGTATCCAGGTCAGAGACCATGCAAGGATCGCGATACCATGGACGTAATAAAACTCAAGGCCTTTTGTACAGTGGCGGCCTTGCGAAGTATCAGCAAAGCTGCCGAGGTGCTCTACTACACCCAGCCGGCCGTGAGCGCCCAGATCCGGGAGCTGGAGAATGCCTACGGGGCGCGCCTTTTTCGGCGGGTGGGGCAGCAACTTGATCTCACCGTTGCCGGTGAGGCGCTTCTGCCGCAGGCAACGCAGCTTCTGGAAACCTTCGAGCTGAGCCGTCAGGTTGTGGCCGATACGGTAGAGCAGGCCCAAAAGACCGTTACCCTGGGAGCAAGCACCATGCCGGTGACGCACCTGGTCCCGGAACTGATCGCCTCGTTTCAGCGAAGCCACCCTGGCATAACGGTCTCATTGGTTACGGGGAGCGCGGCCCAGATCGAGCATATGATTATTACCGGCGATGTAGATGTGGGAATTCTGGGCAGAACCGGGGCAACCCGGGGTAAGGTCCGGTTTATTCAGCACGATCTGCTCTACGATCCCCTGGTGGT
Source organism: Alkalispirochaeta americana (assembly GCF_900156105.1). Lineage (NCBI taxonomy): Bacteria > Pseudomonadati > Spirochaetota > Spirochaetia > Spirochaetales > Spirochaetaceae > Alkalispirochaeta > Alkalispirochaeta americana. The sequence goes on along the minus strand of NZ_FTMS01000017.1, from coordinate 515 downwards.
TGTGGCTGGTTCTTCCCATCCCTGGGCAGAGGCTGAGAAGCCGCCCTCCCTGAAAGAAATCGGCCAGGAGCGGTATGTCCTGCCTCCGGCTAATACCCTGACGAGACGCTTTGTGGAGAAGTGGTTTCGCCGTCATGGCCTGCACCTCGATGTGGCCTACGAGTTGATCAATACTGAAGCGATCAAGCGCATGGTTATGCAGGGTCATGGTGTTACCATTCTGGGAAATCTGGTGGTGGCCCAGGAGGTGGAAGCCGGGTGGCTTCGGAAAATTCCCTGCGAACCGCTCGACATCGGGCGGACTATCTGTCTGGTCCACCAGCAGGAGTCGGAATTGCCCTCGGCGGTGTGCGACTTCTGCAATTTTGTTACCGAGCAATACGGGTAAGGCAGGAGGGGAGGGGGCCCCTCCCGGCGAGACGGTCCCGCAGGTCTTACACAAAGACCTGCTGCATGAAAACGTTCTGCATGATAAAAAGCGCCACGTAGCACAGCAAGGCCGCCATGGCGGGGGT